>JAOUPQ010000065.1 GCA_029879765.1 Nitrospinota bacterium
CCTTCCCATGCGCTGGTGATAATAACGGGCCGCGATTATAACGATGTGAAAATCGCCTCCGAGACCCTGGCCAACATGACCGTATCCTTCCCCGGATCGACCCAGATGACCACCATCGGTTTCTCCATGCCGGAGATCGAGCTATATTCCGGCAGGCTGGTGCTCACCGCGGACAGAAAGTATGATTTCAAAACCCTCAACCTGGGCACCCACACCTTCACCGGTTTCAACTCCTCCCCCCGAGGGATCACGTTCCGGCTTCCTGCGGACTTTCTGATCAAGAGCAACAAAAAGGCGATTCTGTCGCTGAATTTTACCTACGGCCCGGGCTTTGGCCCCACTTCCTCTTTCAACCTGCTGGTCAACGACAAGGTGATCCGGGCGATACACCTGGACGCCAGAAGCGGCGCCTTCATCGAGGACTACAAGGTGGATATCCCCGCCTATATGTTCCGGGTGGGGACCAACACCATAAGCTTCGAGCCACACATGGCGCCGGAAGCCAAGCTTTGCGACTTTATCCAGACAGGGAACCTCATCCTCACCCTGTTCGACTCCTCCAGCCTGTACTTTCCCCCCATGCCCCACTTTGTGGAACTGCCCAAGATAGAGCTTTTCCTCCTGAACGGTTTTCCTTTCACCCGGTGGCCGGACGGGTATGATTCCATGTTGTATCTGGCGGATGATGATAACCTCACGGTGGAGGCCGCCCTCAACGTCATAGGTTTCATGACCCAGCGCAACGGCTTTCCCCTTTTCGGGATGGAAGTCACCACCCAGCCTCCCCTGGACTGGAAAGGGGAATTGCTGGTGGTGGGGCAAGCCAGCAAGATAAGCCAGAAAATTTTAAAGAACGCTCCTTTGTCCTTTGGGGAGGTTTTCAAGGTCCCATATCCGGTGGTGACAAGCTGGGAAGGGGACGCCACCTTGGCCTTCAGCGAAAACAAGGCCGAGTTCGGCGCCAACCGGGGATTGTTTATGGAATTCCAGTCCCCTTTCCGGGATGGACGCACCGTGTTCCTGATGACGGCGGCCGGACGGGAGGAGCTGGTGCGAACCAGCAAGGCGCTGCTGGATGGCGGAGTCCAGGCCAAGATGGAAGGGGACATCTCCCTGGTGGAGCTTAACGAGCCGAATTATTCCGTCACCTCCTATTCAGCGGGAAAAAAATACACCACGGGAAAATCCGGCAAGATCTCCAGAGTGGAGAGCTTTCTCATGTCCGATCCCTGGATGTACTACGGGGCGATCATCCTGTTGATCCTGGCTTTCGGGACGTTGGCTTATTTCTTTATGAAAAGCTTTTTGAAGGGTAGGGCAAAAAACGCCTGACCGGCCCTTGGCTTGGGGGCCTCGGCCCTCTGGAAATATATATCATTAAGGATTGCAGGTGGCGAACACGAGAAGATGTGGCCCGCACCCCGGATTGTGGATTCCTGTGGCCGTCGGCGCCATTATCCTGGCCTGGGGGCTGGGGGGGGCGCGGGAGGCCTGGGGAAAGGAGGTGGCCTTGTGGGAGCGATATAAAAAAACCTTCATCACCGGCGATGGCCGGGTGGTGGATTACCCCCAGGGGGAGGTCAGCCACTCCGAGGGGCAGGGCTACTCCATGCTTCTGGCCCTGGAGCATGAGGACCGGGGGACTTTCGACAAGCTTTGGAACTGGACCCGGCAAAACCTGGCGGTGCGCGCCGATGGCCTGCTGGCGTGGCGCTGGGGGAAAAGGATAACCGGCGCCTGGGGGGTGATCGATTATAACAACGCCACCGATGGAGACCTGCTGGTGGCCACAGCCCTTGTCAAGGCGGGGGGCAAATGGAACAACACGGATTACTCCACCCACGGGCTGGCCCTGGCCCGCGCCATCAGGCAGAACCTGGTGATCCAGTGGAACCACAAAACATATCTTCTGCCGGGGCATTTCGGTTTCGAATTCAACGGGGGCTTCACCCTCAACCCGTCATACATGGTCCATTCCGCCTTCCGGCTCCTCGCCCAGGCGGACAAGGAGGGCGCCGCCACATGGAGAAATATCGAAAAAGACGCCCACCATCTGGTGGAGAAAAGCGGATTCGGCCAGATGGGCCTCCCGGCCGACTGGGTGGCGGTGAACGGGAATGGAGAGATCCGCCTCCACTGGGAAAACAGCCCATATTCCGGCAAGGAAGCCATCCGGGTGTTTCTCTATTCCGCTTTCGACGGCTCGATTAAATCGGCGCCAGGGTTGGACTCCATTCTAGGCTTCTATGGCAAGTTCGGCTATATCCCGATGCAGGTGAACCTGGTCTCCAGCGAAGTGGCCCTGGGGCGCGCTCCGGCGGGGTTCTATGCCGTGTTCGCCAAGGCCGCCACCCTGGCCGGAAAAGGGGAGACAGGCAAGAAGTTGTTCAAGGAGGCGAGGGCCGCCCTGGACAAGGAAGATAAAAACTATTATTCGCAAGTTCTGTATCTGCTGGCTATCAGCGAAGGAGTGCTATGAAATCGATAAAGATGACCCTGGCCGCTATTTCTCTCATGCTTTTGTCCGCCTCCATCGCTGGCGCCGGGCAGGAGAATGGGGATCAGGCTCTGGCCGAAGGGTGGCGCCTGTTCAACATAGGATCGTATCAGGAGGCCCACGACAACTTTCGAATAGCGTGGAAAACAGAATCTCTGCGGGAAAACGCGGGCCAGGGGCTTGTCTATTCCCTGATGAAGCAGGAGAAGCTGGACGAGGCTCTTAAGGTCGCGGAAAGCTTCGGGCCGGCCCACAAGGTGTTCGGCCCCATCCGGCGCGACATAATCTCCCAAAAGAGCCTGGCGGCCTTTAACGCCAAGAACTATCCTGTGGCCGAGGAAGGATTCCGGAAACTGATCGATATGGGCGCCCAGGATCCCGCCATGAAAACCCTGCTGGGCTGGTCCCTTTTCCACCAGGGGAAAGAAGCGCAAGCATCCCCCATATTCGTGGAGTCGTATGAAAAAACGAAAGATCCCAAAAGCGCCGAAGCGGCCTTGCTGGCTTTTGGCCGGTCCGGCGATGTGGAGGGGGGGGTCGCTTTTTCCAAATCGCTGGCTGACACCAAGGATCCAGCCCTGGCCGGACAGGCCGGGGGTTTTTTATATGCCAGGCGGATGCCCATCACCGCCGCGCAAAAAGACCCGGCGCCTGGCCGCCCCTATATGAACGCAGACAAACCCAGGATACAGGTGGAGGGGATATACCGGGTGAAGACCGGAGATGATGGTTTCTCACGGCTTACCGATATATCGATACCGGTCACATATTCCCATCCCTTTGAGACCGGCTCCGAATTGTCATTTTCCCTGATCTCCGTATCGCTGGATTCCGGCGTGGCGCCCTCCGGCCCCCAGGCGGGGAGCTTCTATAACAAAGGCTCGGCCAAGGAGAGGGAGCTGAACACCAGGGTGGGGGCCATCATGCCCCGGCTGACCTATATATCTGAAGGACCGATCCGATACACCGCCCAGGCGGGAACCACCCCCATATCCGGAGAGGTGGACCCGGCCCCCACATTTCTGCTCAAAGCCCAGGGGGGGGGATTCTCCGTCAGGGCCTATCGGGAGCCGGTCACCGAATCGATCCTCTCCTACGCCGGACTGGTGGACCCCTACGGCTCCGATTCGTGGGGGAGGGTGCTGCGCACCGGCGCCTCGGCGGAAGTCATCTTCCCGTTCTTCGGCGAGCATTGGTTCTCCCTCGGCGGCGGATATAACCAGTACACCGGCGAGGGGGTTGTGGACAACACGGAGTTCAACGCCACCACCAGCGTGGGCCACTCCTTCGCCACGGAAAACTGGGATATCGCCGCCGGATTGTTCGCCTACGCCGCCAGGTTCGATAAAAACTCCAACTTCTTCACTCTGGGCCATGGAGGCTATTTCAGCCCCCAGGAGTTCATGTTGGGGGGGGTGATGCTCTCCATGGAAACCAAGCCGGTGGATAACTTCTGGGCCGAGGTGAAGCTCTCCGCGTCATATATGACATTCAAGAACGAGGAGTCCGCAAAGTATCCGCTGGCCAGCGACGCCGCCCTGGCCCATGAGATCTACCCCGGCGAGGAGATCAGCCAGATGGGATACGCCGTGAGCGGGAGGATGTATAAACAGTTCGCCGGGCACTGGCTGGTGGGGGCGGGGGCCACCTTCAACAAGGCGTCTGACTACACAGAGAGCATCGTCATGGTGCTGTTGCGATACCAGTTCGGATTGCGCAAGGCGGTGCTTTTCGTCAAGGAGTGATAACCCCCGGAGGGGCTATTTAGTCTTCGGCTCAGTGGCGGGTGTTTCGGGAGATTGGACTGTGTAGTGCTCCACGCTCCTTTTTTCCGGTGAGTCGCCAGAGCCGGAAACCAGCTTGCCCGCCAGCACCAGCGCCGCCACCAGCGCCAGGGGGATCAACACGAAAACCGCCACCTTGGATAGAGTGGACATCCCGCCGGAGGCCGCCTCGGCTCTCGCCCTCAACCCTTTGCGGTCCGCCTCTATCTCGTCCTCCTTCCAGTATGCCTTGTAGGCGCGGAACGGCTCCTTCTTCCCTTTCAGGGTGACTTCCTTCTCGAACCGCAGATAGAACTCCTCTTTGGCGGACATGGCGTTGTATGTCTCTTCGGAAAGGAAAATCTCCGCCGGGCCCGCGGAGGACTCGAACCGGGAGGCGGTGTTCACCGTGTCGCCGAATATGTCGTTCTTTTCTATAATGCAGCTGCCGGTGTGCATGCCGATGCGGATTAGGATAGGGGTCTTGAACTTGCCGGAGAGATTCAACAGGTCGATATTCTTCTGTATCCTGATGGAGGCGCGCACCGCGTCCTGGGCGTTGTCGAAGTGGGACAGGGTGCCATCGCCGATGGTTTTCACCAGGGTCCCCTGGTTTTCCGCTATGGCGGGGAACACTATGTCGTTGTGGCTTTTCATCAGCATCCGGCTGGCCATATCCCCCTCGGTCTCGGCGATGGTGGTGGAGCCTTTGAGGTCTGTGAACACCACAGTGAGAACCTGGGTGAACTTCTTGGCGAACTGACTCTCCATCCTGGCCTTCTTCTCCAGGAACGATTCCAGCTCGTCAGCTTCGTCCTGGATTTCTTCCTGTTGGTTTTTGCCGCTGGCCACGGAGCCGGGGGAAGGGGGCCTGCGGACGCGCCCACTGGAAGGGGTTCGCCTGTTGGAGCCGCTGGAGGGGGTCCTTCTTGGGATGGCCCTGGTGGAGCCCCCCTCTGTATCCCCGTCCATATCGTCGCCCACGTTAATCGCCTGGGTGGAACCCCCGGATCGCCCCCCCAAGGTGTCGAGAGTCTGGGTGGCTTCACTATCCACATCCACCGCGTCCTCCTCATCATCGAAAGCCACCACCGGATCCTGGTCAGAATCGGGAACCATCTGGAAGTTATCCGGATCCTCCAGCAAAGCGTAGAGGTCCTCCACAAGGTCGCTGATAACCCGGTATCTATCCCCGGTATTCTTGGCCATCATCTTGCTGATCACCATATCCACCGCCGGGGGCAGATCCGATTTTATTGTGCTGGGCGGGGGAGGGTCGTCTTTTATGATCTTCAGCAGAATGCTGGTGAGGGTCTTGCTGGCGAAGGGAGAGGAGCCGGTCACCAGTTCATAGTACATCACCCCCAGGCTGAAGATGTCCGACCGGCCGTCGATTTCTTCCCCGTTCACCTGCTCCGGGGACATGTATTGGGGCGAACCCACCGCCTGGCCGGTTTGGGTGAGCGAGGCGGTGTCCTGGAGCCTGGCCAGGCCGAAATCGGTGATTTTCACCTTGTCCCCCTTCATGACCAGGATGTTGGCGGGCTTGATGTCCCGATGCACTATATGGTTTTCGTGGGCCAGCTCCAGCCCTTCGGCCACCTGGAGGATAAGCCGCGTGGCCCTGTCGAACCCCAGCTTCTTTTCCTGGTGCATGATATCCGCCAGGTCCACCCCTTCGATGAACTCCATGGCGATATAGTTCTGCTCTTCCTCCTCCCCCACGTCATACACCGTGACTATATTGGGGTGGGTGAGCTTGCCGGCGGCCCTGGCCTCCACCAGAAAACGCTCCAGCATTTCCTTCTTTTTCCTGGGATCGACGAAATCGTCGAATTTGATGATCTTCAGGGCGACGAGGCGGTCTATCCTTGGGTCGCGGGCTTTGAGCACAATGCCCATGCCGCCCCGGCCCAGTTCACTGACTATTTCGTATCTGCCGAGTGTCTTCGGTTGTTCCATGGCCTACTTTAAAAAATTAAATTTCCTAGTTTGGCGTCCTGGTGTAAACCTTCACATATATCTCAAAATGGCAAGCCGGAGGCGCATTATCCCCTTGTTATAGATCTTACAGGTTTAGAATAAACCATTTTTCAATTGGATAGTACAGAAAACGTACAAAATGCCCCGATTCATTCCAGAGGCGAAAAAAAACCGGAGGACTGGAACCAGTCCCCCGGCGATGATACTACAGGAAAAAAGCCTGCTATTTCTTGTCCGGAACCTCTCGTCGGCGAGGCACGGCGAAATTGACCAGGTAGTTGTACAGGCGGATAAGCCTGCCCCCTTCCCTGCGCTGATCGATCCAGTGGCCGATCATCCCGATGGTCCTGGCCAGGATGAAGAAGCCGTTGAGCGAGTCGGCGGGGAAACCCAAGTCTGTGAGCACACAGGCGATGCAACCGTCCACGTTGAGGATCAGGTTGTCCTTCTTGCCGGTGGTGACTTTCTCCACCTCAAGGGCGTAATCGAGGTGAGGCGATCGCAGCCCCAGCTCCTTCACGCACCTTTTCAGCTCTTCCACCCGCTTGTCCGGATTTTTCACCGATTTCACCCTGTGGCCGATGCCGGGCACAGGACCCACATCCTTCTTCATGTAGGCAAGGAACCCGGGGATATCGTTGGGATAGTTGACCAGGCCGTAGTTGAAATACTTGGAGGCGTCGGTCACCGCGCCGCCGAAGCGGGGCCCTATCATTATCAACCCCGCCGCCACGGACTGGCTAAGCCCGATGCCGGCGCAGGCGGCGATGATGGTGCCCAATGCGCCGGAGACGCAGGGGCCATGATCCGCCGAAAGCATGATGATCCGGCGGATTACCTCGGCTTCCTTGTCGTTGAGCAGCCGTTTGTTCCAAAGCAGCCCGATCACGTGGGGTATCTCGTATCCCTTGTTGATCAGCTCGCTGGCGGCGTATCCGCAATACAGCGGCTCCTCGCCCCGGTCGTCACTGATAGTGGTCTTGAACAGAGGCTGAACCTGCACATCCCCGGCCTTGATGACCTCTTCCACCTTGCGGGGAAGGTCTGGCAGCTGGGATGGCGGCACATCATCGATCTCCTTGATCTGGCCCGTGGCCTTCAGGTCCTCATACACCTGCTTGATTGTGGACCCCAGGTCGCCGAAAGTCGGGGGGACTATGACCCCGGCCTTGGTCATGATGTCGGATTTGTATCTGGCCGAGCCTTCCCCATGCTGTCCTTCCTTGGCGCCGGCGTGGCCGAACTTCATCCCCTTGGGCAAGGACTCCTGGCAGAACCCGGAGACCACGCCGATGAGCTTTATCCTCCTGGGCTTTTCGGCGTACCAGGCCGCGGCTTTCTCTTCCAGATCGCCTCCCATCTCGCCCACGATCACCACAGCCTTGGTCTGCTGGTCTTTTTCGAACATCTCCAGGTAGGTGACGAAGTCGGTGCAGGGGTAAGCGTCACCACCGATGCCGATGGTGGTGGTGGATCCATCGGCGAACTGGCTTAGCATCCACATTATCTCGTTGGACAGACCGCCGGATTTGGTGATAACCCCGAAGGACCCCTGCCTGTGCAGCTTGGAGAGCTTCAGGTTGTTATATTCCCCGCCGATAACCCCCAGGCGGCATTCCCCGGCGGACATGATGCCGATGGCCGAGGGGCCGTTGAGCAGCTTGCCCACTTTCTTGGAGTGTCGGATCAGCAGTTTGGCGTCTTTTTCCGCCACTCCCTCGGTGATCATGGAGACGAACTTTATGCTGGGGTTGTCCAGCGCGTCCATGCACCCCTGGTATGCGCGGTTGGCGCCGATATACACCAGCGCCGTGTTGCTCTCTGGATGCTCCTTTGTGGCCTCGGCCAGGGTCTTGTAGACCGGGACAGAGAGAAACTGGCTCCCGAACGGGATTTCCACGGATTTGCCCGCGTCCGGCGGGTATACAAAGGAGGTGACGCTCGGCTCCAGGCCACACAGATGGGAAAACTCCGCCATCCTTTTGGCGGCGTTGACTCCCGCCACTCCGCCCATGATGACTACTTTGGTCTCTTTATTGGCGACTATGCTCATAGCTTCCTCCCTATCCCTTCAAGGCGAATTTGACTAAGTCTGTCAACGGTGTGTATCGGTCGAAGACCTGTATGTCGAAGCCCTCGTCGGAAAGCTTGCGCATGTAGTCCAGGCCGATGGCTTCGTTGGGTCCGCCGCGGCGAACCCAGATCTTCACACCGCTCATTTTTCCCTCTTCCTTGGCCTTCCGGAAACCGGCGATGATCCCGGTGAACGTGGCCTTGACATCGGTGAAGTTGGCTATGGCGCCGCCAACGATAATGTGCTTGATGCCGGGGAGGGAACATATCTTGTCCGTAAGCGCTTCCACGGCCCAGGCCGGGGGATCGCCCGAGTATTCGGCGTAGTTGGCCAGGGACCCGCCCAGGGCCACCACGGCGTCGGAATAGAACACGGAAGCGCCGCCGCCGGCCGGCAGCATGGCCACTTCGCCCCCGGGGATCTCTATGAACTTCACAGAGCCTTTCACCCGGCTGTCGATCTCCATTATCTGCTTCTCGTCGTCGGTGTAGGCCCGTCCAAACTCCGGCGCGAAGGAGAAGCTCCAGTCCGGATGGCGGAACCTGGCGTCGCCGTCCAGCAGCACCACGGCGTCCAGGGCCACAAGCTTGCCATCGGCCGGGTTGATGGTCAGCGGGTTGATCTCCATATACTGGCCATCTTCGTTGTCGTAGCATTCGAAAAGCCGGAAGGCGAACTTGCGGATTTTTTCCACCATTTCGCCGGAAAACCCGGCTTCCTTGGCGCATTTTTCCAGTTGCTCGTCGGTGGGGGTTTCCCCGACCTCGACGAAGGTCTTGGTGACCTTTTCCCAGTTTTCCTCCACCTCGATGCCGCCGAACTTGGCCATCAGCACCTCGGCGCCTTCGCGCAGCGATTTGACCGCCAGGTAATACTCTTCCTGGTGGGGGATCATTTCGGCGATAATCACTTGAGAAATGGTCAGTCCCTGGATGGTTCTTCCCATGATCTCCTTGGCCGCCGCCACCGCCTGGTCGACATCCAGCTCCACTTTCACCAGGCCTAATTTCATCCTGGATCCAATAGCCTCATGGGCTTTCACCACCATTTTGCACTCTCTCATCCATTGATTCGACTGAACGAGACCATCTATCTGGTGGGTATCTGAAATAACCACATGCCGGGGAGTCCTGATTCCCCACTTGTTAAATAGCTCCATCGCAGGACCTTCTAGCACTTTGGCCATCGGCTCTCCTCCAAATTCCTTCCGCAGGTTACAGATTTTGCTTTGTTAAATAAAAGATGGGCGAAAGGAAAAAATAGCCCAATTCTAAGAGAATGTCAATTGTTTGATGGGATTTTCGTAAATAAAGAGCAGCCTCTTTTCCTTTGGGTGGAGGGCCCGGGGGGCTGTTGTTGCTTTTATTATATATCACCAGGGCTTTTGCCCCCCGCATGGCGCCCGGCGGACTTGTGGTGTTATCGGTATTGACACGTGGCTTAAAGAGTTGTAGAGTTAGCGTGTTGTTTCAAGCGGTCGAAATTTCCCCGAGCCACATGATGCCTGGAGGGCCGAGTGGTTTGGTGTGGGGGAATACTACGAAACTGATAATATAGGCGGCTACATTAAATCCCCAAAACCAAGATTTCCCACCGCATTATGAATAATACATGGTTAACATTGCCCGGAGCCGACTCTTCCGGCGGGGGAAAATAAAACAATCTACTGAAAGAACCAAAGACATGGCGCCCAGAAAACCCAGTTCCAAAACAAGCCAGGGAAAAGCGAAAAAATCCGCCGAGCCAGCCACCGCAGTGGAGGAAAACGAGCCCGTTGAAGAGGCCGAGGTCGAGGCCGTGGCTGAAGTCGAGGATGAGATGGAGCAAACCGTGGAGCCTTCCGAAGACGGGGAAGGTGTCAGCTTTGACATAGGCCTGCTGAAAGACAAAACCATCAACGAGCTCTTCGAGATCGCCACCCTGCTGGGGATCGAGGGGATCCGCGGTATGCGCAAACAGGAGCTGATGTTCAAGATCCTGGAGGCGCAGACGCAAAAGGAGGGCCAGATATTCGGCGAGGGTGTGCTGGAGATCCTCCCGGACGGATTCGGCTTCTTGCGCAGTCCTTCGTTCAACTATCTGCCGGGGCCGGACGATATCTACGTCTCCCCCTCCCAGATAAGAAAGTTCGACCTCCACACCGGGGACACCATATCGGGCCAGATCCGACCCCCCAAGGAAAACGAGCGCTATTTCGCCCTGCTCAAGGTGGAGACTGTAAACTACGACAACCCCGACGCCATGCGGAACAAGACGTTGTTCGACAACCTCACTCCGCTGTATCCGGATGAAAAACTGATCATGGAGTCCAAACCGGAGAACATCACCGGCCGGGTTATAGACCTGGTATGCCCCATCGGCAAAGGACAGAGGGCGCTCATCGTCTCCCCTCCCCGGGCGGGCAAGACCATGGTGATGCAGTCCGTGGCCAACTCCATCACACGCAACCACCCGGAAGCGTACCTGATCGTGCTGTTGATCGACGAGCGTCCGGAAGAGGTGACGGATATGGAGCGCAGCGTGGATGGGGAAGTCATCTCCTCCACCTTCGACGAGCCGGCCAGCAGGCATGTGCAGGTGGCGGAAATGGTCATAGAAAAGGCCAAGCGCCTGGTGGAGCATAAGCGCGATGTGGTGATTTTGCTCGACTCCATCACCCGCCTGGCCAGAGCCTATAACACCATATCCCCCCCATCGGGCAAGGTTCTCTCCGGCGGTGTGGACTCCAACGCCCTGCAACGGCCCAAACGCTTTTTCGGCGCCGCGCGCAACCTGGAGGAGGGCGGGTCGCTGACCATTGTGGCCACCGCCCTTGTGGAAACCGGCTCCAGAATGGACGACGTGATCTTCGAGGAGTTCAAGGGAACGGGTAATATGGAAGTGCATCTGGACCGGCGCCTGGCGGATCGCCGGGTTTTCCCGGCCATAGACATCACCCGCACCGGCACCAGGAAAGAGGAACTGCTGATCGAGGAGGGGGACCTGAAGCGGATCTGGATTCTTCGCAAGGTGCTCCAGCCCATGGATCCCATCGAGGCTATGGAGCTTCTGACGGACAAGATGCGGGCCACAAAAACCAACAAGAAATTCCTGGAGTCTATGAATGCTTAACATTCATGCCAAATTAGTGTATGCTAACTGTTTTTTGAAAATCCCATTGTGGTGCAACGATGAAAACTGAAATACATCCTGAATACAGGGAATGCGTCATAACCTGCGCTTGTGGCGCAAAAGTGGTGACTGGCGGCGTGGAGCCGGAAATGCATCTGGAAATCTGCAGCCATTGCCATCCTTTCTTCACCGGAAAGCAGAGGCTGGTGGATTCCGCCGGCAGAATTGAAAAATTCGAGCGCAAGTACGCCAAAAAGGGCGACAACGCCCAGGCCGGCTGACCTGGCCCCATCCAAAAGCGTTTCCGCGGCATAGCGGATTGAAACATGGATTCTATTCTTGGAAAGTTCAAGGATCGTAGCGCGGAGATCAACCGGCTGCTGAGCGATCCTGCGACCCTGGCGGACCGCGAACGCTATGAGAAGCTTACCCGGGAACTGGCCGAGCTGCGCCCCGTGGTGACCGCCGCCCTGGAATATGACAAGATAGAGGCGGAGCTGCGGGAAACCGACGCCCTGCTGGCCGATAAGGACACCAGCGGGGAGCTGGAGGAGATGGCGCTCCATGAGCGCGGCCTGCTGCGCGAGCGTCTGGCGGAGATGGAAAAGAAGATCCGCCTGTTGCTGATTCCGAAAGATCCCAACGACGGGAAAAATATCATTCTGGAGATCCGCGCCGGCACGGGGGGCGATGAGGCCAGCCTTTTTGCGGCGGATCTTTTCCGCATGTATTCGCGATACGCCGAGCGGAAAAAGTGGAAGACCGAGGTGATGAGCTTCAGCGAGTCCGGCAAGGGGGGATACAAGGAGGTCATAGCCATGATCTCCGGCAAAGACGCATACTCCTCCATGAAATACGAAAGCGGGGTGCACCGGGTGCAACGGGTGCCGGAGACCGAGGCTTCCGGAAGGATACACACCTCCACTTGCACGGTGGCCATCATGCCGGAGGCCAAGGAGGTGGATGTGCAGCTGGATCCCAACGAAATACGGATCGACGTGTACCGCTCCTCGGGCCATGGCGGCCAGTCGGTGAACACCACCGATTCGGCGGTGAGGATCATCCATCTGCCCACGGGGCTGGTGGTGTCCATGCAGGATGAAAAAAGCCAGCTTAAAAACAAGGTCAAGGCCATGAAAGTGCTCATCACCAGGATCAAGGACCAGAAGGAGCGGGAGGAGGCGAAAATCCGCGCCGCCCATCGAAAAAGCCAGGTTGGCGCGGGAGACAGGAGCGAGAGAATTCGCACATACAATTTCCCTCAAGGGCGGGTTACCGATCACCGGATCAACCTGACTTTATATAAAATGCAAAGCATTATGGACGGGGAGATAGACGAGTTTTCCCAGGCGCTGACTTTTGCGGCGCAGGAGGAAGCTGTTAGCGGAAGGGGGGCTGCGTGATGGAAGAATATACTGATGCAGATATAATGCCTTTGGGCCAGGCGGTGCGGGAAACGGCCAAGCGATTCAAAGGATCCATATCCGATGTCCCCACACTGGAGGCGCAGCTTCTTT
>JAOUPQ010000066.1 GCA_029879765.1 Nitrospinota bacterium
TTTTCCCGCGTCTATGGCGTATCTGCGGTCATGCCCTGGCCGGTCCGCCACGTGGGTTATCAGCCCTGTGCGGGGGCCGATCCTGGAGTCTGGCGCCAGTTCGTCCAGTGTGTCCAGAATCCGGGTCACCACCTCCATGTTGGTTTTTTCCGAGTTACCCCCCACATTGTATGTCTGCCCTGGCCGCCCTTTTTCCAGCACCGCTTCCAGCGCCTCGCAATGATCCATGACATACAGCCAGTCCCGCACGTTCTTCCCGTCCCCATACACCGGCACAGCCTCGCCGGAAAGCCCCTTCATGATCACCAGGGGAATCAGCTTTTCCGGGAACTGGTGCGGGCCATAGTTGTTGGAGCAGTTGGTGATGATGGTCGGCATGCCATAAGTGTGGTGATACGCCCGCGCCAGATGGTCCGACGCCGCCTTGGAGGCGGAATATGGCGAGTTGGGGGCGTAGGGGGTGGATTCGGTGAACTTGCCGGTTTCTCCCAGACTGCCGAAAATCTCGTCGGTGGAGACATGCAGGAACCGGAAGGCCTCTCTCCGGGCGGGGGGAAGACCCTCCAGATATGCGCGGGAAGCCTCCAGAAGCTCGAAGGTTCCCACGATATTGGTCTGTATGAAATCGACGGGAGCGTCGATGGAGCGGTCCACATGGGACTCGGCGGCGAAATTCACAATGGCGCTCACATCATGCTTTTTCATAAGGGAGAGCACAAGCTCCCGGTCGCGGATATCCCCATGAACGAAGATATGGTCCGGATTATCCACCACCTGCGCCAGGGTGGCCATGTTGCCGGCGTAGGTC
Organism: Nitrospinota bacterium; assembly: GCA_029879765.1. Taxonomy (GTDB): domain Bacteria; phylum Nitrospinota_A; class UBA7883; order UBA7883; family UBA7883; genus JAOUMU01. Next base: position 809 of record JAOUPQ010000066.1, read on the forward strand.
AAAAGATCCAGGTTCACCACCCGGGTCTTTCCCCCGGTCACCTGGTCCAGGACGAAGTTGCCCCCGATAAAGCCGGCGCCGCCGGTGACCAGCAAGGTATGTTTGGACATATGATGTTATTTTCCCATATTAAAGTATCAAGCCGGGGCCGCGCCGCCGACACGATAAGATAACCGGATCGGAAGGAAAAAACAAGGCCGCGCCCCTGGCCCAGCTACCGGACAGGCTGCCTTGTCTGAAAACCGCCTTGAGCCTCTTTTTCGCCTTGCCGCTGGCCAGTGGGCCCAGGTGTTTCTGGATCAACTGCCCGGCGATGCAGGTCGCCCGGCCGATTTTCTTCTTTTGGTCATATGTCCTCCATCCATGAACATGCCAGTTGCGATATTGCCGGAAGGAATGTCCTCCAGAGCGTAATTTGGTGGGGGATTTCATGTGTTGAAAGGCTGGTGGTTGACAGGCACGAACGTTCGTGCTATTCTTGGGCATGGAAAAAGGAGACAAAACCAGGGCGGATATCGAAATGATCGCCATGGAAATGGCCAGCGTCGTGGGCCTGGAGGGGCTTTCTTTCGGCGAACTGGCCGCCGAGGCGGATATGTCCAAAAGCGGATTATTCGCCCATTACCGCTCCAAGGAGAAACTGCAGCTGGCGGTGCTGGAGCATGCCAGGGAGCGGTTTCACATCGAGGTCATAAGTCCGGCGCTGACCAAAAAAAGAGGAATTCCCAGGATCCGGGCCCTGGTGGCCAACTGGGTCAAGTGGGAGGATGGCGCCGCAGGGGGTTGTGTTTTTCTGGCCGCGTCCATCGATTTTGACGACAGACCGGGAATGACTCGCGATTATCTTTGGAAGACCCAGCAGGAATGGATCGATTTCCTCGCCAGGTCCTCCCGCCTGGCCGCCGAGGTGGGGGACTTCAATTTCAACGCGGATCATGAGCAGTTCGCCTACGAGCTATTTTCCCTCATGCTAGGCTACGCCCATTACAAAAGGCTGCTGGGGGACAAAAAAGCGGGGCAAAGGCAAAAAGCGGCTCTGGAGAGGCTGTTGACCCAATATTCAAGAGAAACCAAGGAGAAAGACAATGCCAGCCAGTGACCTTTTATTGCGAGCGGTGGTTTCCACCACCACCAGGGGGATGTGGGCCATAGCGCCGGAGACCGCCATGAAACTGGTGGCCAAAGGATTCTTCGGGGCCAGAGGCGCAAGGCGCCACCGGGAAAGCGACGAGTTGTTTTCCCGGGCGGAGCAGTCGTGGGTGGAAGTCCTGGGGAAGAGGGTGAAGGTCTGGAAGTGGGGTGCTGGCCCTTCCGTGGTTCTGGCTCATGGATGGGCAAGCCGCTCAAGGCGCCTGTTTCCCTTCGTGGCGCCCTTGGTGGCTGCCGGATATACAGCGGTGGCCTTCGACAGCCTGGGGCATGGTGAATCAGACGGGAGGGAGACGAACTTTTTCGAGTTTGTTGAATCCATTGACAAGGTAGTGGAGCGCGCAGGGGATGTGGCGGGGATCGTGGCCCACTCCATGGGTGCGGCGGCGGCGCTGAATATCAAGACGGGAGGATGCGAGAAAACCCGGCTTGTGCTGATAGCTCCCCTGTATGAGCTGCACGATGGGATACACGAATTTGGAAAAGCGATCGGGATCCATCCTCCTCTGTATCAGGAGATGATTGGCCGGATTGAAAGGACCCATGGCAAGACCCTGCATGATGTCAGCCCCAGAGCCATCGCGGGGAAGGTGGAGTGCCCCACGCTGATACTCCATGACGACATGGATAAAGTGACGGCCCTGAGCCACTCGATGATATTGGCGGAGCAGATGAAAAACGCCACACTCACCCGCACCTCCGGGCTGGGGCACGGAAGGATACTGGATGACCTGGAGATAGTGGATAAAGCGGTCTGCTTCATTTCCGGCGGCTGAACGGGGATAGCCGCGGAGGGGGAGGGGGCCAGTATCCTCGTATACTTCCCGCCGCTAGTCGTCCTCGGCGCCGCTGGCGTACAGATGATGGATTTTGAGGCGGAGGATCTTGAATTTGGCCATGGCCTCCAGGAAGGCGTCGAAATCCTCCATGGAAAGGTCATGCAACACGGCATGGAATTCCGTCTCCCCGGCGCCGTTCCAGATGTCCCATGCCACCCGCACCAGGATATCCTCCTGGTTGTACAGGTCCATGGAATCGGGGGTGGAATTGAGGTTGATGCCGCTTTCATCTTCCACCAGCAGTTGCGCCAGAATGGACGGATGGTTGCGCAGCAGGGCCTTGATGGCCTCCACGCGGAGCTGGATATTGGCGGATTGCAACTCACTCATGGTCTACAGGCCACAGGCGCCGGATGCGCATCCGGGGATATTGGGGGAGGCGCAGGCGCCGGTGCGGTCGCACATGGGCGCGGCGCCCGGAGCCAGGGCGGAGACGGCGAAGGTGGACATCTCGCGGCTGACCTGTCGGCTGTGACATTTGGGACACTCCAGCGACTTGTAGGATTCGGCGTTCAGGTGCATCACCTCGAAGCTGTTTGCGCAGTCGGAGCACTGATATTCATATATGGGCATGGCTAAACCTTCATTATTAACAATTCAATATTGATTATAGACGAAAACGGTTTCATTTTGGGCGGATATGCGCCATAATTTACGATTCCTGAGGAAAAAGAAAAATTGCCACGGGCGCGTTATGCCCAATTATGGAAGCAAAGGATATGGCCAAGAAAGATATACAAACGAAACTGACCGGCGCAAAGCAGAACCTGAATGCGGTGAAGGCGGCCACGGGGACGGACGCGGATAAAAAAGCCGCCGCCAAACTTCGTGACGCGAAAAAGAAGGTTCGAAGAGCGCAAAGGAAACTGATGCTGGACAAAGCGGTGAACGCCAAACGGGAAGCCCAGGAAGCCAACCGGGTGAAGAAGGCGGCGACCGCCTCCGAGAAGGCCGCAAAAAAGGAAGCCGCGAAAGACAGCGCCCTCACCGCCGCCGCAGAGACCCCGGCGGAATAACCCCATCGACCGCCCATTGCGGCGGTCCGTGGATACAGGCCAGATGGCGCCCAGACCAGATAGCGAAAAGCGGTGGCCCCGGATAGAGATATCAAGGCGCCGCTTGGGTCCACCATTTTCCCATCTCTATGGCGCAGACTCCACCAGCCAACGCTGATCCGGCCCTGCTCAAGCCGCATCTGGACAAGCTGTACTCAAGGTTCGACCTTAGGTTCCTGGAGCCGGATCCCCTGGCCGCCATTCGCCACTATAAGAACCCCAGAGACCTGGAGAGCGCCGGCATATTCGCCGCCATGTTCGCCTATGGCAGGGCGGACCTGATCCAGAAAACGGTCACTTCCATCCTTGCCAGCATGGGGCCCAGCCCTGCCCAGTTCTGCTCCTCATTCCAGACCGGGGCCAGCAAGGGATGGATGAAGGGCTTCAAATACCGTTTCCACACCAGGGAGGACCTTGTCGCCCTGACCCAGGGTGTGGGGAGGGTTCTTCGAGAGTACGGTTCCCTGCAGGAGGCTTTTGCCGCCAGCGACGGCGATGGAACGGCGGAAACGGTCCTGCCGGGAGTCACCGGGCTGGCCCGGCTGCTTCGGCGCAGCGGCGGCGAAGGCGGCGCCTTCAATACGCTGGTCACGGATCCCTCTTCCGGTTCCGCGTCCAAAAGATGGATGCTGTACATGCGCTGGATGGTCCGCAGGGATATGGTGGATCCCGGTCCATGGGCTGGGATGGTGAAAACTTCCCGTCTTGTGATCCCGCTGGACACCCACGTGGGGCGTATCGCCAGGCTTCTTGGGATGCTGGGCCGAAAATCGAACGACTGGAAGGCGGCGGTGGAGCTGACCCGGTATCTTAGAAAGCTCGATCCCGCCGATCCCGTGCGATATGACTTCGCCATTTGCTCCTATGGCAAGCTTGGGTATTGCTCCCGCAAGGCGGAACCGGAAAAGTGTCACGAATGCGACATGGTCCGGATATGCTCCATTGCCTCGTTAACATCCTGAATAATAAACTGATAACCTCTCTTTTGTTCTTTGAAAACCTCGCCGACAAAAAAATTGTAAAATGACTTGCAATTAGAATCGTTATTGATATAATGAATCCACAGTTTGGAACTGTTATAGATAAATGAAGGTATGAATATAAAAGGAGAGGTTAAATAATGAGCGCACAGGTTCAGTCCAAAGCCCCGGACTTTAAAGGGGAAGCTGTAGTAGACAAGCAATTTAAGGAGATTAGCCTTGCCGACTATAGTGGTAAATGGCTGGTCCTGTTCTTTTATCCTCTGGATTTCACCTTTGTCTGCCCCACGGAGATCACGGCCTTTTCCGACCGGGTTGCGGATTTCAAAAAGCTCGGCGCGGAACTGGTGGGCAGCTCCGTGGACAGCAAATTCTCCCACCTGGCGTGGATAAACACCCCACGCAACAAAGGCGGCCTGGGGGACATAGCGTTTCCCCTGCTGGCGGACATAACCAAGCAGGTGGGCGCCGATTATGACGTGCTTCTGTCCGGCGGCATTACGTTGCGCGGACTGTTCATCATCGGCCCGGAAGGGAACATCCGCTACAAGCTGGTTCACGACCTTGGGATAGGACGGAATGTGGAAGAGGTGCTGCGGGTTTTGGCGGCGATCCAGCAGACAGACAAGACCGGGGAGGTATGCCCCGCGGACTGGAAGCCGGGAGCGGATACCATGAAGCCGGACCCTACTGGATCCCAGGAATATTTCAAAAAAATCGCCTAACAATCCAGGCGAAACAAAAGCCCGCGGCCACCCCCCCTTGCCGCGGGCTTTTTTTTGTCCCGGCCATGGATTATGATTCATCATGGAAAAATCGAGAAAAGTAACCCCGCAAAAAGAAACATCCCCCCCACGGCCATGGGGGGCCCATATCTCCGTGGCGGGAGGGGTGGAGAAGGCGCCGGAGCGGGCCCAGCGGGTGGGCGCCACGGCCATCCAGATATTCACCAAAAACAACAACCGATGGAGCGGCCCCCCCATATCGGCCCAGGCGGCGGAAAGGTTCCGGGAGGAATCCCACAGACGGGGGGTCACCACGGTGGCCTCCCATGTGTGTTACCTGATCAACCTGGCCTCACCGAAAAAGGACCTGCTGGAAAAATCGCGGGAAGCGTTCCTGGATGAGATCGACCGGGTCGATCAACTGGGGATAGAGAACCTGGTGTTCCACCCCGGCTCCCATATGGGGGAGGGGGAAGAGGAAGGGCTGAAGCTGGTGGCCGAATCGCTGGACTGGGTGATGGAAAGGCGCCCCGATTCCCCGGCCATATTGGCCCTGGAGACCACCGCAGGCCAGGGAACCGGACTGGGACACTCCTTCCCTCAGCTGGCCCGGATCATGGAGCTTTCCGCCCATCCGGCCAGGCTCGGCGTTTGCGTGGACACATGCCATATTTTCGCCGCCGGGTATGGAGTGTCGAAAAGGGATGAATACAACGCCACCTTCAAAAGCTTCGATGAAGAGATCGGACTGGACAAGATAAGGCTTTTCCATATTAACGACTCCAAAAAACCGCAAGGCTCCCGGGTGGACAGGCACGAGCATATAGGCCGGGGGCATATCGGGGTGGAGGGGTTCGCCCTGCTGGTCAACGACAAGCGGTTTGCGGACATTCCCATGGTGCTGGAAACCCCCAAGGGACCAGATGGGCTGGAAGATATGGAAAACCTTGGTGTCCTGCGCGATCTGGTCAAAGTCTAAGCAAGCGCTCCGGCAAAAAAAAGGAGGTTTCCTTGACGTGGCGGGCCACGTGTGCTTAAAATTATATAGGGATAAAGAGGATAGAACGGAGAAGAACCATGTCTGACGACAAGCAACGCGATGACAACATGGATTTTTTGTCCAAGGCCATTGTGGACGCCATTACAAAGTCACCTGATGTACGCCAGGCTATCAAGCAACTGGCGGAAACAGACGAGGGATATTCTCGCTCTTTCATGGTGCTTATGCTGAAAGTGCGTAACCTGGCGGAAACGCTGGGGGTGGAGATTTCCGGCGGCAGGGATGACTTTCCTGGGGAAGATATGTTCGATCTGAATTTCCTCGACCAGAAACCTGAACAGGAACAGCAGAAGACAGACCGGGCCAATATCGTGGATGGACGGAAGGAAACCCCCCAGGAGATCGCCTTCCGGGAGTTTGAGTCCACCAGGTTCAACCAGGAAGAGTGGCTGCGAAAACACGGACTGATTCTCTGATTATCACGGGTGACGCGTCACGCAGACGACATGTCACCAAGACGCCGGACGAAAGCCCGGCAATCATCCGGGGCAAGGGTTGAAAATTCCGGCCCGTCCATCCTCCCCGCCGGTCTGGCGGGATCAGCCCATATTTGGAGATCGCTTCCATGGCAAGTGTTTTTATGCGGAAGCAGGAAGATCTTTTCCTCGCAAAGCGGATAATGATCGAGAAGAACCTGAAGGGAAGAGACATTGTCGACCCTCGAGTGCTGGCGGCCATGGAATCAGTCCCCAGAGAGAAATTCATTCCCCTGGAGGACATGGATGTGGCCTACAGCGATTTCCCCCTGTCCATCGGCCATGGCCAGACCATCAGCCAGCCATATATCGTGGCCCTGATGGCCCAGAGCCTCCAAATCGGACCCCAGGATACTGTTCTGGAAATAGGCGCCGGGTGTGGGTACCAGGCGGCGGTTCTCTCCTGTCTGGCCTCGAAGGTGTACACCCTGGAGATAATAGAAGTCCTGGCCAAAAGAGCCGAAGCCACATTGCGGAACCTGGGATATGACAACGTCCATGTGATCCATGCTGACGGAACCCATGGATGGCCCAAGGGGGCGCCCTATGACCGGGTCATCGCCGCCGCCACCGCAAAAAAAATCCCCAGGGCGCTGGAGGATCAGCTGGGCGAAGGGGGGAGGATAATCATCCCACTGGGGCAGGCCATGATCCAGGACCTGGTGGTGGGAGTGAAAAGAGAGGGGAAAGTGGACTATACGTCGGTCACCGCCGTGCGATTTGTGCCGATGACCGGAGACGCGTTGAAGCTGTAAAAGCTCCTGGGCTCCACGGCGGGTTCATTTTCCGCAACGGTTGACACAAGCTGCCTGATTCGGTCATAGGCTCGCGTTCCCGTATATTCAGCGAATTGGCCCCTATTCCACCGCCACCCTCACGGTAATAGGCCGGGTCCCCACCACCTCACCGGCGGCGAAATCCACCACAGTGACAAATACCCTGGCCGAAGCCCCTCCGCGGATAGGTCCGGAGCAGTTGTATCTGAAATTGATGGTGACGCGGACTTGAGGATCGAAAGTCCCTGTGAGCCTGTCCACATCCAGCCAGCCGGGAACGCCGGTCAGGTCCCATTGCATGGGGTTGTAGCCGATGTTGGTGATGGCCAAAGTCTCCGGTGGACCGGGGCAGGAAGTGGAGTCATTTTTGTGGGTAATGTTGATCTCGGTTTTATCCACCAGGAAGAAATCCTTGTCGCTGATGACGGGATGATTCTGGAAATCACCACATCCGGCCCCTGCAAAGGCCAGGGTGAGGGCGCCCACCCGCCACATTACAGAAAGCGCATGCCCTATGCCCATCGCGATCGCCCCTGTTATATGCTGGCCAGCACGCTGTCGAGCATCCGCCATCCACGGGCGGAGGCGCGAATCCGCCCCCGGCTGATGATCAGCATTCCCTGTTCCACCATCGCCTCCATCCCAGGGGTGGTTCGCACATCCTGCATGCTGATCCCCCTTTTCAGTCGCAACCCCAGCATCAGCCGCTCCGTCTGTTTCATCTCGTCGGAAATCGTTGTGTTGCGCAAGGCGCCCAGCCCGCCTGAATTGATGCGAGAGACATACCGCGCAGGGTCTCGCACGTTGGCCCAGCGGGCGCCATTCACCATCCCATGGGCGGCCGAACCGATCCCCAGATAATCGCGATAATGCCAGTATCCCAGGTTGTGGACGCATTGGCGCCCTTTTTTGGCGTAATTGGAAATCTCATAGTGGGTGTATCCGGCGGACTTTAGCATCTTCTCTGTCTGGTCGAAATATTCCAGAGTCTCCGCAGGCAACTCCACCTCCCCAAGTTCCACAATGCGCCCAAGCTTGGTCCCTTTTTCAGGTGTGAGCTGGTAACAGGAGATATGGTCCAGATCCAGCGCCATGGCATTGGCCAGATCCTCCAGCCACATCTGCACCGTCTGGTCCTGCAAACCGAAGATCATGTCGGCGGAGACATTGTCAAAGCCAACCTCCCTGGCCGAGGAGACAGCGCGTTTGGCCTTTAATGAGTTATGGATCCGCCCCAGCGACTTGAGCCAACGGTCGTTTAGCGACTGTATCCCGATGGAAAGACGATTCACTCCGGCTCGTTTGTATCCCGCCGTTTTGGCCGCCGTGAGGCTTTCCGGATTCGCCTCCAGGGTGATCTCCGCCTCCTGAGCCAGCGACAGATGCTTGAAGCATGCCTCCAGAATACCCGCGGTCATCGACTCTGAAAGCAGGGAAGGAGTCCCCCCCCCGATGAATATGGAGGCGGCGCGCCGCCCCTCCACCAGTTCGGCCAGAGCCTCCACTTCTTTTGATACCGCCTTCACATACCCCTGGGTCAGGCCCCCCTTTGCGTCAGTGGAGTAGAAATCGCAGTACATACACTTTGATTCGCAAAAGGGGATGTGGATGTATACACCGTAATCATCGCCCCTGTTCACGACGAATCCCCCTGTATCCGGCCAATCATCCGCCGCGCCCAGGCGCCCTTATCACCGCTGGCATGTTTCATATCTTTCAAGAGGAAGTTTTGTCCACAACCGCATCATCCATATCGTTGCTCAGCTCCAGCGCCCAGGCGCCCTTAACACTGCTGGGATGTTTCATATATTTCGAGAGGGAGCTTCGTCCACAACCGCATCATCCATATCGTTGCTCAACTCCAGCGCCCAGGCGCCCTTAACACTGCTGGGATGTTTCATATATTTCGAAAGGGAGTTTCGTCCACAACCGCATTATCCATCTCATTGCTCAGCTCCAGCGCCCAGGCGCCCAGGGAGTTGTTTCGGATAGCGTCCTTTATCATCTCCATTCTCTTGGCGTAGAAGGCCAGGTTGTGCATAGTCAAAAGACGCATGGCCAGAATCTCCCCCGCCATGAAAATATGGCGCAGGTATGCCCGGGAGAATCTTTGGCATGTGGGGCAATGGCATTCCGGATCCAGCGGGCCCTCGTCCTCCGCATGAGAGGCGTTGCGAATGTTCACCTTGCCGCCGGAGGTGAACAGGGAGCCGTTGCGCGCGTTGCGGGTGGGCATGACGCAATCGAACATGTCCACACCCATGGATGCGGCCACCACCAGGTCGTCCGGAGTTCCCACCCCCATCAGGTATCGCGGCTTGCTCTCCGGCAAAGCCGGGGCCGTGGCCTCTATCATGGCTCGCATGGTCTGTTTCGATTCCCCCACGGAAAGCCCTCCGATGGCGTATCCATCGAACCCCAGGGCCACAAGTTTATGGGCGCTTTCCCGCCGCAGGTGTGGGTCGAAACCTCCCTGGACGATGCCGAACATGGCGGAGTCTTCCCGTGTTCTGGCGGACAGGCAACGCTCGGCCCAATGGGTGGTCCGCTCCAGGGCTTTTGCCACCTTCTCCGGTCCATCGTCCGGAAAGGCCATCTGGTCCAGCGCCATGATAATGTCCACCCCCATGTCCTCCTGAATCCGCACACAAAGCTCCGGGGTGATCATGCTCCTGGCGCCATCGAGGTGGGAGGCGAAGCGCACTCCTTCGTCGGAGACCTGGCACAACCCCTTTAGAGAGAAGACCTGGAATCCGCCGGAATCTGTGAGAATTGCGCCAGGCCAGGCCATGAACTTATGCAGTCCCCCCAGGCGCTTGATCGTCTCATGGCCGGGACGCAGAAAGAGGTGGTATGTGTTGGCCAGGATAAGGCGGTAGCCCATATCCCCGACCTCTTGTGGATCCATCGCCTTGACCGTGGCCTGGGTCCCCACCGGCATGAAAGCGGGAGTCTCGATGACGCCGTGGGCGGTGGTGAACTGGCCGACCCGGCCTTTGGAGGAAGGGTCGTTGTTGTGAATTATAAAGTTGAGGTTCATCAGGGCATTTTAACCCATCGGCGTCATTTCGGATACGGGAACAACTCCTCCACATTGATGGCCCGGTTTCGATCGTCCTTGAACACCACATGGCGTCGCTCAAACTGGGTGGGTGACTTCAACCCGGCGGCGGCGGACAGGGAGAACAGCGCAGCCCGGCAGGTGATAAGATAGTTCATGGCGCGATACTTCTTTTCGTCGATGGCCAGGACCCGCTGAATCTTCGGATCGGTGGTGGCCACCCCCACCGGGCAATCGTTGGAGTGGCATTTTTCCGTCATGATGCATCCCACGGTGATCATGAAAGCCCGGGCCACCGCCACCAGGTCCGCCCCCAGCCCCAGGGCCACCGCCTGCTCGTCCGGCAGATGGAGCCTGCCGGAGGCGATGAGCTTGACCTTTTTGCGCAGGCCGAACTTGCGCAGGGCATTGTCGGCGATGATGATGGCGCAGTGGATAGGCAGGCCCAGGGAGTCCGCCATCTCCTTGTATGTGGCGCCGGTGCCCCCCTCGCCCCCATCGATGGTGATGAAATCTGGGCCGCCGCCGGTTTTGACCATGGCCTGGCACATCTCGTCCAGGGCGTCATTGTCCCCCACCACCATTTTCACCCCCACGGGCAGCCCTGTGGTTTGCTGAACCTTGTCGATAAACTCCATCATTCCCGTCATATCGTGAAAAACGGGGAACCGGTTTGGGCTGTCGATATTTTTCCACGGCTCCACCCCGCGGATGGCGGCGATTTCCGGGGTGACCTTGATCCCTTCCACATGCCCACCGCGGATCTTGGCGCCTTGCCCCAGCTTCAGCTCTATGGCGCGCACCTGGCGGATTTCCGCCTTGCGACGCAGCAGCTCCCAGTCCAGGTTCCCTTCCCGATCCCGGACGCCGAACAGGCCAGGGCCGATCTGGAATATCAGGTCGCAGTCCCCCAGCAGGTGATAGTCGCTTATCCCTCCCTCTCCGGTGTTCATCCACGAGCCCTCCGCCATGCCGATCCCCTTGGAAAGGGCGGTGATGGCGTGGGAACCGAGGGCGCCATAGCTCATGGCGCTCATTCCGATAAGCCCCTTGAGCCTCCATGGCTCCTTCCGGCCCGGCCCAACCACCACGATGTTATCTTCGGTGAGAAACCATGGGCGCACTATTTCCGCATGGACTGTTTCATCGCGCCAGAACAGCCCTTCGTGACGGATGGTGTATTTTCTTGTGGGAAGGGCTATGGAGTTGTCCACTTCCAGTTCGTTGTTGAGCGTGGGAAAGATATGGTTCTTTATATAGAGACCGGCGGCGTTGAAGTCGCGCTTGCTGCCGAAGCTGATGAGGGTTTTCAGGTATTTGCCGGCTTTTACTATGGTGGTGAACTTGATGCGGCTGATGGGCCTGCCATCGTTGTCCTCGTCGGTGATGTAAAAACGCATCTCCGGTCCGATGTTCTCTATCAGATAGCGCAGAACGCCGATGAACCAGTATTTGCCCCGCAGCAGGGAGTGCTGTTTCTGCCTTCGGTTCTTGATATACAGCACCAGCAGGAACAGCGGCGGCGCCAGAAACATGACCAGGATGATGGCCAGGGTAACGATCTGGATAAAGTACATCAGCCAATCCGGCGCCATGTCAGTCTCTCCACCATATGAGGCGCATGGTTATATCTTTCTTCCGGCCAGCGGTTGCGCCACTTCGCCCAGGGTATCTCCCAGTCCTAAAAGGTCTATGGAAAGCATTATCTTGGTCTCTTCGTTTATCACCGGGCCATCGGGCGAATCGCTGACTATTTTCTTTTTGTACAATCCGCTCAGGCCGATCCCCCAGCACCCTCTTTTAAGGAACAGCCGCACCGCCCCGTCGTTTATAAAAGCCTCTGTCTCGTTGTAGACCGCGGAAAAATCCGCCCGCACACCTCCTGGCAAGATGAACTCCAGGTATGCCGTGTCCCATATCTCCATCTCCTGGTCGGCGGCGTCGGGGTATTTGGTCACCCTGTCCAGGGCGAAATGAAAC
>JAOUPQ010000278.1 GCA_029879765.1 Nitrospinota bacterium
TTTTCCGAGCCTGCTGATAATCAGCATGATTATCCAAATAATAACTCAATCTCCTCCCGGTGGGAGGGGCCGGGCGCGCCAGCGTCCACTGGGTGGATGACCAAAAATATTTACATTATTTTGCAAAGCCCCTTAATTTCCGCCAAGACATAGCCACCAGGCTGAAGACATACAGCTCGTCCATGTGAGGCTTGTTTTTTCCCTAAATTCGGTTTCCGGTTGATTTACTCGTCGGCGCCGGAACTTTTTACCCTTACAGTGTGTCCTAGGTACATAGCGTATTCCCTCTGTTCGCGGATGCGCCAATTTAGTATGTTATAAAGGATTGATAATATGACGTTTCCCATTGTCCGCCCCGAAAAACAAAAAAGAATCTTCCGGGCTCTCTTCTGGCTTATGGCCGGGGCCACCATCCTGATCTCCGGTTCCGGGGCCAAAGCCACAACGCTGGAAGAATTCATCTCCCGAATAAAAAGTTCCCATCCCGTTATGAAAAGAGAAGAGATAAGCCCCCAGGTGGATGAGGCGGAGCGACAAAAGCTGGCTGGTGGCAAAGACTGGACCCTGCGGATTACGCCGAATGCGCGCCATACCGAATCCAGCCTGGTGCAGCCGGGCATGCCGGAGACTTCCTCTGTCTACGGAACCAAGTTGTCTTTGGAGAAAACCATCTGGGCCACTGGCGCGCGGATCCGGATCTTCGCCGATACCCAGTATGTGGATCAGACCTGGGACCAGCCGCAAACCGGGGGCCAAAACCGACCTCCCGCCGGTGGGGGCGCCCAGGAGCCTGATATGACCGTGGGGGCGCAATATCAGACCGGGGTGGGGGTGAACATCAGCCAGCCGCTGCTGCAAAACCGGGGCGGCGCCCAGGAGAGGGCGCCATATGACGCGGCGGAGTATCAGGTGGAGGGGAGCCAGGCGAAAGCCTATGAGACCCAGAAAGCTTTTCTGCTCCAGATGGCAGAAAGGTTTGTGGACTGGGTTTTGGCGCAGGAGCGGGTGAAGATCGCCGGGGAGAGGGTGAAGGCGGAAAAGGAGGCCATGAGTTTTCTTGCTGGCATAGCAAAGGGGGGCAAAAACGCGAACAGCAATGTGGGGCTGGACGGGGCGCGGGCGGAGGACGCCATGATGTCCGCCCGGCGAAACCTGGCGCTGGCGGAAGCGGATATGAAGTCGCTGCAGGCGCATCTGGCCGAGCTGGCCCAGAACCGGGATATAAAAAAGGAGACCGCCGACCTGCGCCTGTATGAAACCGTGTCGGTTCTCCCCAGTGAAAAAGCGAAACAGCTGGCTTTGAGCCAGTCTGGCGTGATACGCGCCCTGTCGGCCCAGAAGAAGCAACTGGCCACCATGGGGAAGGGGCTGGAGGACAAGTCCGACCCGGAGCTGACATTGAACCTGGGCGCCGGGCTGAAAGGCGAGGATCCGGACTACGCCCAGTCGCTGGGGATGGACAAGCAGGAGTGGAACGCCTCGCTGATGTTCGTTTATCCGATAGGAAACAATTCCGCCACCCAGGAGGTGAAGAAAAACCGGCTTCAGATCATGCGGGCGGAGGAGGATATCCGGGCGGCCCGTCTGGAAGTGTCCGCCCAGGTGGAAAAAATCATCACCGGGATAGAGGAGACGGACAAGGCCCTGGCGGTGAGCCGGGAGCATGTGGCGGCGGCGGGGGCGAGGGCGGCGGAGGAAGCGCGAATGTACTCCATGGGGAAGGGGGATTTTGCGCTGGTTCAGTTGAGCCGGGACAATGAGGAAAAGGCCCGCATGCTGTTGGCGGAGACCTATGCGCAGAGGTGGAAGCTCAAGCTGGCCCTGGATGCGGCTTTGGGAGCGATTTGAAAAGTCGCGGCTGGTTCTGGTATGTTATAATTCATTCCATTTAAATTTGGAGCTCGAGTCGATGCTCAAGTGGGATGACAGTTATAGCGTTGGAATCGACAGGTTTGACGCTCAGCATAAAAACTTTTTTCGAATACTGGAACGACTGGTAAAAGATGTGGACAAGGGGGGTGACGCCGTATGCCAGGCGATCGACGGGTTGCTGCAATACGTCACGGACCATTTTCGGGAGGAGGAAGAGCTGATGCGCTCCCTGGAGTATCCGGGCTATGAGGAACACATTAAGGAGCATGGGAAGATGCTGGAAAAAACCAGGGAGCTCTATTCCAATATGGACGCGGGCCGTCCTGACTCCGTGGAAAATGTGCAACTGGTCTTGATCGACTGGATACTGGAGCATATTGGAGTAGTTGACAAAAAATACGTGCGGTTTTTCGCGGAAAAGGGAGTGCAATGAGGAGTTGAGGGAAATGTCGCTGGCCAAACTAGGGTGGTAATTATTTTGCTCTTCTGCTATTTTTCTAGAGGGGTGTGAATATCATCGTTTTTACTCGCCGGTTTTCCCCCAGGAGTTTCTTCACGTACGCGGTTCTATCCAGGTTTCTTGCCTTGTAACCCATTGCCTCGATTTGCTGGATATACTCCGCCTCGTTCACACCGGAGACTTTCCGCAGTTGATCCGGGAACACCTCGGACATGATCACCGGTTTGTCTCTGGTTATTGTTTCCCGCGCTCCGGCCAGGGCCTGAGGCTCGGCGCCCTCCACGTCTATTTTTATGAATTTCACCGGACGTTTAATTTCCAGATCATCCAGAGTGATGGTTTTGACTTCCATGGTGTCATGGTTCACTGGTGTTTCATCGCCATTGGCCAGTATGAAGGCTCCGCCGGAGCTGTACTGGCTTTTATCGAAGAAGATGTTGATTGAGCCAGCCTGGCCGCTGGCCGCCGCCTGAATTACATCCACCCTTTCCTGGAATCTGTTTTCACTTACGGACATTCTTATCATCTCAGCGTTGCGGGGGATCGGCTCTATGGAATATACATGCCCATGGGGGCCAGTCAGCTCAGCCATTATTATGGTGAAATATCCAATGTTTGCGCCCATGTCCACCACTGTATCGCCTTCGCGAACGATTTGCTTAACAAAGGCGGTTTCATCTTTCTCATAAACGCCTTTGATGATGTTTGGCCCTATGGAGAAATCATTCAAGTCCACAAAAAGTCTCAGGTTGTCGTGGAACTGCTTTATCACGATGTTTGACCCTGTCACGAACATCATGTCTGTATTGCCGTTTTTAAACTCCGAGGATGTCATAAAAGCGTTTCTAAGGGATCGGGTGTCTGGATGGTTGGCCAATTTCGCCTCCACCACATCCATGTTCTCCGGTTCGCGATCCAGAAAAAGCCGATATGCCCATATCACATGATCCTGGGTCACATCATGATTTCGCTCCAGTATTTTGCGGGAAGCGCCCATGACTTTGGAGAGGAATGATTTCGCCCCCATTAATTTAGCCCACATTTGTGATCCGGGAACGCTGGTCCGCCCATTAAAATCCTTTCATTAACGCATGCCAGAAGTCGGAAAGCTCAATGTAATTGAACCAAGTTTCTTTCGCAAGAAAAATAATCGCAGGATAGCGTAATGAGGAGGGGGCCAGTGGCGTAAAGAACAAAGAATATTGGATATGGAGAGCAAAGCCATTAGCGTCTGACCACAATTTGCGGCTCAAATAAACATTTGCTCCTCCTCAGAGCCAAACGTCCCCTGGCCGCATTTGGGACAGAGAGACCCAGCCAGTTCGTAGGCCGCCGCCAGTTTCTGGCCTCCGCATTCGGGACACTTTCTCGGGTCCGCGTCCCTGTCTGTCATCACGGTGGCCATACATCCGGCG
>JAOUPQ010000067.1 GCA_029879765.1 Nitrospinota bacterium
TTGAACAACCGCCCTCGAAAATGCCTTGGCTACCAAACTCCAGCCGAGGTTTTTGTTAAACTATGCGGTGCGCTTGCTGGTTGAATGTGGCTTTTGCCCAGATGGAGAAACAATCCATTTTTCGGTTTTGGCGGCGGGAAGTAAACAGCGCTTTTGATGCACAGGAGGCTATGGAAATTTACTTGAATTCCTTCCTGGCGCTAACTATATGCTAACTTGTTTTTCTGTACTTTCATGCAAATCCCCGTAACACAATGAAAAATAAGTGAGCCGTGGAGGGCTCGAACCTCCGACCCGCTGATTAAGAGTCAGCTGCTCTACCAACTGAGCTAACGGCCCATATTCCGATTTATGTTATCTTGGTGCGCCCGGCAGGGGTCGAACCTGCAACCTACGGATCCGAAGTCCGTTACTCTATCCAGTTGAGCTACGGGCGCGTATTTTTCTACTTTACCCGTGGCATGCTTTTGCAGGCCGGGCGCGCTGGCCGGGCGTATTACCCCTTGTTTTGCCCCTCGCCGCCAGCGGGTGCCGCCGCCGGTGTCGTCCCGCCAGACCCGCCGGGCTTGCCCGCGTTTGTCGCAGGGGGATTCATGGCCGCGGCCTCCGCTCCGGAGAGCATCTTCACCCCACCTTGCAGCACGGCCCCGTCTTCGATATTAAGGGCTGGAGTGGCCACGTTGCCGATGATCTTTCCTGCCGCGGCGATATGCACCCTCTTGGTGGCGTTCACATCCCCTGTCAGGGATCCTTGCACCAGCAATGTGCCCACGTTGATCTGCGCCTTGACCCGGCTTTTGGCCCCGATGATCAGGTTGTCTGAGGTGTCGATCTTCCCCTCGAACGCTCCGTCGATCCGGACGGTCCCGCCAAAAGTCAGCGTGCCGTTGAATTCTGTATCCTCGCCCAAAAACGCCTTTATGACATCTTTTCCCGCGTCAGCCACTTAAGCCACCTCAAATTGTTGTCGTTTCCGAAACAGTGATTGTACGGCGCCCAGGAACCTATGGCAAGATATTTCCTCTCCTCCATCATTTTCGATTATCCAGGCTCCCTGCGCCTGTTTGCCAGCGCTATGGATGGTGCCCTGCGCATCTGGACAAAAAAACCCGGTCAGCTGTCAGCCGACCGGGTGTGATTGAAACTATGTCGGAAGGTTATCCCGCCATTCTGCTCTCTGGCCTTTTGCGCCGGGTGAAACGGGCATTGCCAGCCCCGCCCCGCCGGAAAGCGCCGCCGCCGCCATTGGGTTTCTTATATCCCGAGGGGCCGGATTTCGGGCCGCGATAAGGCGTCCTCTCCACATGGTATGGATGATCCGTGTGAACGTCCAGCGACATCTTCGTGGATCTTTCGATATCCCGCAAAAGCGAGTGCTCCGCCACGTCGCACAACGAAATGGCGATGCCGGACTGGCCGGCCCGGGCCGTGCGGCCTATGCGATGGACATAGCTTTCCGCGTCGCCGGGCATCTCGAAGTTGATCACATGGCTGACATCCTTGACGTCTATCCCGCGGGAGGCCACGTCGGTAGCCACCAGCACCTTCACGCGGCCGGAGCTGAACGCCGCCAGCGCCCGCAGCCTGGCGGGCTGGGATTTGTTTCCGTGGATCGCCTCGGCGCTCACCTTGTCCTTGGTCAATTTCATCACCAGTTTGTTGGCCCGATGCTTGGTCCTGGTGAACACCAGGGCGCGGCTGACCGATTCGTCCTCCAGCAGCAAGTGAAGCAGGGCTTCCTTGTTGTGCTGGTCCACGAACATCACCTTCTGGTTTATCCTGTCCACTGTGGAGGACTGGGGGCTGACCTGCACCCTGACCGGGTCGTTGAGCAGCCCATTGGCCAGCCTGCCTGCCTCGCCGGTGAAAGTGGCGGAGAAGAACAGAGTCTGCCTCTCCTCCGGGATCTTGGCGATGATCTTTTTGATGTCGTTGATAAAGCCCATGTCCAGCATCCTGTCCGCCTCGTCCAGAGTCAGCACGCGGATGTTGTCCAGGGTCACCATTCTCTGGTTTATAAGATCCAGCAGCCGACCTGGGGTGGCCACCAGCACGTCCACGCCGGCGGCAAGGGCCCTGGCCTGGGGGACGATCCCCACGCCGCCATAAGCCACGGAGACGCGGATTTTCATGTATCGGCCATAGGCGCGAAAGCTTTTGTTGATCTGCTCGGCCAGTTCCCTGGTGGGGGCCAGCACCAGCGCCAGGGGCGCCTTGGGGGTCCGCCGGGCGTTCAGCTCGTCCAGGAACTGCAAAATGGGCAGCGCGAAGGCGGCGGTTTTGCCGGTGCCGGTCTGGGCGCAGCCGAACATATCGCGGCCTTCCAGGATGTGGGGAATGGCCTGGGACTGTATAGGGGTCGGGGCTTTGTAGTTGTTTTCCTCCAAAGCGCGGAGCAAAGGCCTTATAAGGCCCATTTTCTCAAATGAACTGTCTGTCATGTTACCTGTCATAATATTAGTGTAGTTTGGCCGGAATTACGGCCTTCTGGAAGTAAGGAAACTTTGATTACCAGGAGCGGCGTCGGCCTCCGGATTTTTCCTTTTTCGGCTCGGATTGGTTTACCTTGATGACCCTGTCTTCCATATTGGTGCCATTGAGGGCCTTGATGGCGGCGTCCGCGTCGGCATTGGACATTTCGATGAACCCAAATCCGCGGGAACGGCCGCTTTCACGATCAGTGATAAGCTTGCAAGACTCGATCTCGCCGAATTCCTGAAACATCGAGTTAAGCTTTTCTTCCGTTACGGAAAATGGGAGGTTGCCGACAAAAATTTTCATTTCTTTTTAATTCCTAAATACGTGGTTTCAAGCCAGCGCGTGAACTCTCATAGATCAGGCGAAGCTATATTTGCCCAATCTTGGAGTAGTAACCTGAGGCAGGCAATATATGACAGCATCAGCCAAAATTTGGCGTTTCAAACAAACCTCATGATAACAGAAGTGCCCCGGGTTTACAAAATTTCTTTTTTTATGGCTTTTGATCATACAGCGTGGACACAATAAAACGGCAGGCGTGCTAGAATGTGAGCCAATGTTTTCCAGCTTGATTAAACTTCCGGAAAAGCCGCGAATACTCGTGGTCCGCACCGACAGGATAGGCGATATGGTTCTCTCCCTGCCGGTGTTCGCCTCCTTGCGCCACGCGATGCCGGGGGCCTTCATCGCCGCCCTTGCGCGCGATTACACCAAAGAGCTTCTGGAAGGGAGGGACGATGTGGATGAAATAATATCCTTCCCTTCACCCGGCGCCCATGTGCCCACGGGCATGATCTGGGGCCTGGGCGCCCGCCTGCGCTCCATGAACTTCGACGCGGCCATATTGCTCTATCTCAAATCCTCGGTGGCCCTCTGCGTGGCCCTGGCCCGCATCCCTGTCCGCATTGGCCCCGCCACAAAAATCGCCCAGGCCCTGCTGACCCACAGGATACGGCAGCGACGCTCCCGAAGCCTGACTAGCGAGGCGGACCACAACCTGGCCCTGCTGTCGCCTTTGGGGGTGGAGCCTGTCCGGGAAGCCAGGATCGTGGTGGATGGGGATTCTCCCGGCCCTTTCGTCCGGAGGCCAGACCACCCGCTGGTGGGCCTGCATCCGGGGCATGGGGGATCGGCCAGGACATGGCCCGTGAAAAGATGGGAAGAGCTGGCCCGGCTTTTGGCCGAGGCGGGGATGGATGTGGCCGTTACGGGCGCCCCCGCCGAAAAGAACCTGGTGGACCAGGTGGCGGCGGCGGCGGGGCCTGGAGCCCAGAAATATATCGGAGGTGAAGGTTTGAAAAAGCTTGCCCGCGCGCTTTATGGCCTGGACGCGCTGGTGGCCCCCAGCACCGGGCCTCTGCACATAGCCTCGGCCACGGGAACCCCGGCGGTGGGGATATACTGTCCCATATTCGTTTGCCTGCCGGAGCGATGGGGCCCCATAGGGCCGGGAGGGGGCGCCATCCGCCCCGATGTGAGCCCGTGTGATTACTGCCTGGGCTCCGATTGCCCCCATTTTGACTGCATGGAGTCCATCTCCGCCCAGCAGGTGATGGAACAGGTCCGCGCCCGGCTGCGGCCCGCCAGGGTGGGGGCGCGGTAGAGCTGTGGATCTATATAAAAGACTACTGGCCTATGTGAAACCGTACTGGAGAAGGTTCGCCGTCGCCTCCTTCTTCATGCTCATCGTCTCCATCACCTCCGGCGCCACGGCGATGATCATCCAGCCGGTGCTGGACGACATCTTCCTGAACAAGGACGAAACCATGCTGGCGCTTCTTCCGGTGGCGGTGGTGCTCATATATCTGGCCCGGGGCGTGGGGCGATACCTGGCCTCGTCCCAGATGCAGGTGATCGGCCAGCTGGCCATCCGCGATATCCGCAACGGCCTCTTCAGCCACATCCAAAGCCTGTCCCTCGATTTTTTCTCCAAACGGAAGACAGGCCAGATCATCTCCCGCATCACCAACGATGTGTATGTGATCCAGGACTCGGTGTCCATAGTGGTGTATGACATGGTGCGCGAGACGATGACCATGCTGGTGCTGCTGGGGGTGGTGTATTACCACAACTGGCGGCTGGCCACGGTGGCGCTGATCATCATCCCTTTCTCCGGCCTCTTGATCGACCGGCTGGGGAAGAGGCTGCGCGTGGTGTCCAGGGAAACCCAGGAGGCGATGGCGGACCTGAACGCCATGCTGGTGGAGACCTTCACCGGCATCCGGGTGGTGCAGGCTTTCGGCATGGAGAGCTATGAGGTGGAGAAATTCGACCGGGTGAACCACACCTATTTTGACAAGATGCGCCGTACAATAAAGATAAACGAGCTGACCAGCCCCCTGCTCGAATTCATCGGCGCCTTCGGGATAGCGGCCATCATCTGGTATGGCGGAACCATGGTGATGGAGGGGAAAACTACCGTGGGGGCGTTTTTCTCCTTCATCATGGCGCTGTTCATGCTGTACGCCCCGGTGGCCAAGCTCTCCCGGGTGTATAACAAGATCCAGCAGGCCCTGGCCGCCGCCGCCCGGATATTCGAGATCATGGATATCCAGCCCACCGTGCGCCAGGCGCCCAATGCCCGGCTCCTCCCGCAGCTGACCCAGGGGATCGAGTTCAAGAACGTCTCCTTCCGCTATGACACCGACGACGAGACATCGCCCGGCGCCAACGCCCTGAACAATATCAACCTGCATGTGGAGAAGGGGATGGTGTATGCCCTGGTGGGCCCCAGTGGCGCGGGGAAAACAACCCTGGTGAACCTGATTCCCCGCTTTTTCGATGTGACCGGGGGCGCCATACTCTTCGACGGACAGGATATCCGGGATGTCACCGTCGCCTCCTTGCGGGAGCAGACCGGCATAGTGACCCAGGATGTGTTTCTGTTCAACGACACGATCCGAAACAACATCGCCTATGGCCAGGCCGACGCGCCACAGGAAGCGGTGGAGACCGCCGCCAGGGCCGCCTACGCCCACGACTTCATCATAAAGGCTCCCAACGGATATGACACCATCGTGGGGGAGAGGGGCCACAAGCTGTCCGGCGGCGAGCGCCAGAGGCTCTCCATAGCCCGGGCCATCATGAAAAATCCGGCGGTGCTGATCCTGGACGAGGCCACATCGGCCCTGGACACGGAATCGGAACTGATGGTGCAAAAGGCGCTGGAGAACCTCATGTCCCATCGCACCACCTTCGTCATCGCCCATCGCCTCTCCACGGTGTTGAATGCGGACCGCATAGTGGTCATGGACGGAGGAGAAGTGGCGGAGCAGGGGCGACACCAGGAGCTTATCGACCAGGATGGCCTGTACAAGAAACTCTTCGAGCTTCAGTTCAGAACCGCCATGGATACGATAAACGCCAATCAGCGGAACCATACGGCCCCGTAAATATTATTATCCCTGCCATGCTTGTCTTGTGCTCTGGATTTTCGCTTTTATACGAAAATATTTGGCGAAGAAAAGTCTTGGAATTAAAGGCCCATATGGTGATAATAGTAACTGACTGCCAAAATCCCTGACGAACCTGTGGAGAAATGGTTCGGTATAGAACGCTCTTAGTTATTCTTTGTTATAGAAATGCGTTTTGGGATGATGGAGAGGAGCCAGTAGTTTAGAAAGCTCTTTTCGGATCCATAGGCAATGGGGGCGCCGTGGAGACCTTAGGGGAAAATTGAATATTTTAACCGGGATAAAAGTAGGCGAAAACGTCTACACTTCTACCAATGGTGTAAACGGGCATAATGGCCGCTCTGTGAACGCTCCTGCGCCTGTCGTCAAAGCGGACGTATGGACCAGGGCCGCCTGGGCGTTTTTATACTTGTTCGCCTTCACCAACATGTTCTCCATTTCCGTGGCCCAGATCTTCGCCGGGCTGGCCACCGTAGCCTGGGTGGGCAAATGGCGCGCCGATGGCAAAGCTCCCTCTTTCTCTCCTTTGGCCATCCCCCTTCTTCTTTTCATGATCCTGTCGCTTCTTGCCGCCACATTTTCCGTGGACAGGTTCGAATCGCTGAAAGACTCCAAGGATCTTTTCCACTTCGCCATATTTCTGGTGGCTTTCGATTTCGCCAGAAAGGAGATAGGGAAGATCACTTCCATAATCAGGATCCTGGTGGCCGGTGGCGCTGTGATCGCCATCGTGGGGATATACCAGGCGATCCAAAGAGGGGTCACCACCGCGGACAGGATCAACGGGTTTAACGACATGTACATGACCTACGCCGGGCTGCTGATGCTGGCCTTCGTGGGGGGAATGGCGCTGGTGTCCTTCGATTTCAAGGGATGGAAGGACTCATGGCTTATCCCCGCCCTGGGAGTGATCGTATGCGCAGTCCTGCTGTCGCTGACGCGGAACGCCTGGATCGGCATGGCGGCGGGCGCCTTCGTTGTGCTGGCCATGCGCAAGCCGGTGTCCGTGGCCATCATCCCCATCCTGGCGGCCCTGGCTTTGGCCCTGGCCCCGGCGGGGGTCAAGGATCGATTCACTTCCATTTTCAACCCCAACGACAGCGCCAACCAGGAGCGGATATACATCTGGACGGCGGGGGTTAAAATGCTGACAGACTATCCGGCTCTGGGAATCGGGCAAAACAGTTTTCCGAAAGTGTATCCCGAGTACAGAAACCCCAATGTGAAAGAGCCTTTCATCTCCCACCTGCATAACAACATTTTGCAGATCGCCGTGGAGCGAGGCATGCCATGCCTGCTGGCGTGGCTGGCCATCTGGGGGGTGGCGTATTACAGCATGGGCATGGCTTTCCGCAAAGACTCCGTCAGAAAGGGCGCCAGGGCCACCGGCCTGGCTGTGGGATTGGGGGGGATCACCGCTTTTCTGAGCGCCGGGATGTTTGAATATAACTTCGGCGACGCGGAACCACAAATGCTGGCCCTGCTTCTTCTGGCCATCGGCATGGCCGCGGCCCAATACGCCCCCTCCATACAGATCAAAGGTGAGGTCCGCCCAAAAATCCGCTCCTGACGGGGGCCGGGAATCTGATTTTCCCGAAGCGCGTTTTCAGACATAGCGGTTTCGCTCCAATTGGCAGTGCGCCTTTTGTTGGGGGCCAAGCCGCGCCTTGAAGTGCTAAAATGCCCGCACAACCCATTTCTGGATGGCTGGAAACCTATGCATGGAAGCATGGATCTGTTTGGACAGGATGCGGCGCCTCGCCCATTGGCGGACAGGATGAGGCCGGCCTCCCTGGAGCAGATGCTGGGCCAGGAGAGGCTGACCGCGCCAGGGAAGCCTTTGCGTCTGCTGATCGAACATGAGAATATCCCTTCCATCATCTTCTGGGGTCCTCCCGGCTCTGGCAAAACCACCCTGGCAAGGCTCATCGCCAACAGCCAGGGCGCCAAATTCGTGGAGATCTCCGCCGTCGCCGCCGGTGTGGCCGATCTTCGCGCCGCCGTGGAAACGGCCCGGCTCCAGTGGCGGGACCATAAGCGAAAGACCATCCTTTTCATCGACGAGATCCACCGGTTCAACAAGGCCCAGCAGGACGCCATTCTCCCTCGGGTGGAAGATGGCACGGTGACGGTGATCGGCGCCACCACGGAAAACCCGGCCTTCGAGGTGATCCCCGCGCTCCGCTCCCGCATGAGGATATTCAAGCTCGACTCCCTGGGGTTCGACGAAACCCACACCCTGATAAAGCGGGCGCTGGAGGACAAGGAACGGGGATTGGGCGCTTTGGGGCGGACGATGGAAGAGGAGGTGACCCGACGGATCGCCCAGATATCGGGGGGGGATGGCCGCGCGGCGCTGAACCTGCTGGAAGCGGCGGTCCATGCGGCGGCCGACGGGCCTGTTTCCATGGAACTGGTGGAGGATCTGGCCAGGGACACTTCCATCCTGTACGACAAGATGGGGCAGGAGCATTTCGACCACGCCTCGGCTTTTCAGAAATCGTTGCGAGGCTCCGATCCGGACGCGGCCATCTACTGGCTGGCCAAAATGATCGCCGGGGGGGAGGATCCCCGGTTCATAGCCCGCAGGCTGATGGTCACCGCGTCGGAGGACGTGGGGCTGGCGGACCCTTCGGCGTTGATGGTGGCGGTGGCCGCCGCCGAGGCGGTGGAGCGGCTGGGGATGCCGGAGGGAAGGATCCCCTTGGCCCATGCCACCATCCATGTGGCCACGGCGCCCAAGAGCAATGCCGCCTATTGCGCCATAGACGAGGCTCTGGCCGATATCGCAAAAGAGGGCAGGTCGGAGCCTGTGCCGGACCACTTGAAGGACACCCACTACAAAGCGGCCAAGGGATTCGGATTCGGGAAAGGGTACAAGTATCCCCACGATTTCCCCGGCGCGTGGACTCCCCAGGACTATCTGCCGGAACGGTTGAAAGATCGGCGATATTACACCCCCTCTGATCGGGGAAGGGAGGCGGCCATCCGGGAGAGGATGGAGCAGAAAAGAAAAAAGGGGAAGTAAAACCCCCTGCTCCCGGGGCAGGTTCCCGGTTGGTTTCCACGCCAAAGTCGCGAGTTTGCTATAATGTTACACTTGGATAGCAACCTGATTCTGAATAGATTTTGAAAGACACAATAATCCTGGTCGTCACCGGCAGTGTGGCGGGATACAAAGCGGCGGAGCTGGCCCGCAACCTTGCGGGGAAAGGCCTTCGCGTGAAGGTGGCCATGACTTCGGCGGCGGAGAAATTTGTGACCCCCCTCACCTTTGAAGCCCTCACCGGCGGCCCCGTGCTGCGCGCGGGTTTCCCCCAGCCAGGGGAGGAGCCGATGGCCCATATCAACTTTTCCCGAGGCGCCAGGCTGGCGCTGATAGCCCCCGCCACGGCCGACATCCTGGGGAAGCTGGCCCACGGAGTGGCGGACGATTCGGTCCTCTCCATGCTGCTGGCTTGCGGATTGCCGGTGATGGCGGCGCCGGCCATGAACACGCAAATGTACAAACACCCTGCCGTCCAGGCCAATATCGCCCTCCTGGCCGAACGGGGGGTGGAGTTTGTCGGCCCCACCTCCGGCGCCCTGGCATGTGGCGAGGAGGGGGAGGGAAAAATGGAGGATGTGGAGACCATCACGGCGGCGGTGATGAAAAGGCTGGGGGGAGAACGGGACCTGGCCGGAATGCGGGTGCTGGTGACGGCAGGGGGATGCCGGGAGCCGATCGATCCGGTGCGGTACATGGGCAACCGATCCTCGGGGAAGATGGGCGCCGCAGTGGCCCGGATGGCGGCCCGGCGGGGCGCGCAGGTGACCCTGGTGGCGGCTCATATGGAAACCCATCTGCCGGAAGGGGTGGCCCTGGTCCGGGCGTATACCGGGATGGAGATGCGCGACGCTGTTGGCGACGCTTTTCCCCGGTGCGATATCCTGGTGATGGCCGCGGCGGTGACCGATTACCGGGTGGAGCATCCTGCGGGAGAGAAAGTGAAGAAAAAAGATTCCATGAGTCTGGACCTGATAAGAAACCCGGATATCCTGGCTTCCGTGGCGCTGGAAAAGGGAAACCGGGTGGTGGCGGGGTTTGCCGCGGAGACGGAAGACCATCTGGCGGCGGGGCGCAAAAAGCTGGTGGCGAAAAACCTGGATATGATTGTGATCAACGATGTGTCCAGGGGGGATATCGGCTTCGGGTCCGATTTCAACGAGGCCACCCTGCTCACCCGCGACGGGCGGAAGATGGAGATAGCCAGGGCCACCAAGGATAGCGTGGCCAACGCCGTGCTGGACGAAGCCGCCGCCATATGGCGGGCCAACCAGGGAAGAAAAAAACCGGAGGCGGCGGAAGCCTCGTGAACGCGGCATACTCCCGGGCGTTGCGGGCTTTGGCGCTGCGGCTGGAGACATTGAAAATCCATGGCCATGACCAACTGTCCGTTTCCTGCGCGGACTGGAAAGAAGATATGCGAAGCAAATTGAAAAAGCTGAAAAGCGCCACGGCGCAGGGCGGCGCAAGAGCGCAGGGTGGCGCCACGGCGCAGAAAAGAATTAGGAGCCAGAGTGGCGTCAACACCAACACCAAAGAGAAGGTCGCCTCCCTTCCTCCTGCGGCGCCTGTGAAGGCGGACTTGACCCTGGAGGATATCCGCGTGGAGGTCGCCGATTGCCAGAAGTGCGCCCTGGCCAAGACCAGGACCAACACCGTGTTCGGCGTGGGCGACCCCAAGGCACGGCTGGTGTTTGTCGGCGAGGGGCCCGGCGCCGAGGAGGATAAACAGGGGGAGCCTTTTGTGGGGCGGGCCGGAAAGCTGCTCAACGACATGATCACCGCCATGGGGTTGAAGAGAAGCGATGTGTATATCGCCAATATTGTAAAGTGCCGCCCGCCGGGGAACCGGGATCCTTTGCCGGAGGAATCGGCCCAGTGCATGCCATACCTGCTGCGCCAGCTTAAGGTGATCGCGCCCGACTACATCTGCTCGCTGGGGGCCGTGTCTGCCAGGAACCTTTTGGAAACCACCGAGGCCATAGGCAAACTGCGGGGCCGGTTCCATGATTTTGAAGGAATGGAACTGCTGGCCACATATCACCCTTCCTATCTGCTGCGCAATCCCGGAGCCAAGCCCGAGGCATGGAAAGACTTGAGACTATTGATGAAAAAGTTGGGCCTTAAGGATCCCAGGAAGAATAATGGATAATAATCAGAAGAACCCTTCCCCTTTATACAGCCCCAGGTCGCCGGGAGGGGCCACACCCCACCAGTGGGAACCACCCATGGAGGAAAGGCCCTTCTGGCGCCGGTTTCTTTCCGTGATGGTGAAGCTTACCCTGGCTTTTTCTCTGCTGGGCGCCGCGGTGGGCGGAGTCGTGGGGTATACGTTTTACGTCAAATACAGCAAGGATCTGCCGGACATAGAGTCGCTCCGGTATTACAAGCCGAGCCTGGTGACCCGGATATATGACACCAACGACCAGCTGGCGGCGGAATATTTCGTGGAGCGGCGCATACTGCTGCCATTGGACGCCATCCCTGTCCTTCTGCGCCAAACCACCATCGCCGTGGAGGATACCTCGTTTTATGAGCATTTCGGCCTGAATATCGAGGGGATTCTTCGGGCGGCGTGGGCCAACTATCGCGCGGGCCGGGTGGTGCAGGGGGGCAGCTCCATCACCCAGCAGCTGGCCAAGGTTCTTCTGCTCAGCTCGGAGCGCACCTATGTGCGGAAAATCAGGGAAGCGATCCTATCCATCAGGATCGACCGGGCGTACACCAAGGAAGAGATCCTGGAGATATACCTGAACCACATTTATTACGGGGAAGGGGCTTATGGGGTGGAGGCCGCGGCCCAGACATATTTCGCGAAGAGCGTGCAGGATCTGAACGTGGCGGAGGTGGCGATGATAGTGGGCATGCCCAAGGCCCCCTCCACCAACTCCCCCTACAGCAACCTGGGAAAAGCGGTGGAGCGGCGAGGGCATGTGCTCAACAGGATGATGGTTACCAATGTGATAACCAAGGAGCAGATGGAAGAGGCGCTGAGCAGCCCCATAAAGCTGGCGCCGCGCAAGGGGCCGCTGAACAAATCGCCATGGTTTTCCGAGCATGTGCGCCGCATCCTGGAAAAGAAATTTTCCGCCCATGGCCTGTATCGTGAGGGTTTGACAGTGCGCACCACCCTGGACCTGAGATGGCAAAAATGGGCGGAGGAGGCGGTGCGCTCCGGGCTGGAGGATGCGGACCGGCGGCTGGGGTATCGGGGACCTGCAGGATACGTCGATATCGAGAAGGGCCGGAGGCCGGATTTCGCCGCGCTGAATCCGGAACGGGCGGAGTTTGACGAGCCGCATGAATATTATACTCCTGGCCGTATCCTCACCGGAGTGACGCTGAAAGCGGAGAATGATATGGCGATGGTGGATCTTGGCGAGACAAAAGGCGCCATTTCGGTAAAGAGCATGAGCTGGGCGCATCCCTTCAACCCGGATGTGGACGCCCGCTGGGCGAAGAAAGTCAGTAAAACATCGGACGTTCTAAAGCCTGGAGATATCATCCAGGTCCGTATCCTGGAGGAGGACCCCTTGCCGGGGGAGGAGCCGGGCCAGACACTATTGCCCCTGGAGCTATACCAGAATCCGGACGTGCAGGGGGCGTTGATGTCCATAGACCCCAAAACCGGGCACGTCAAGGCGATGATCGGCGGATATGACGCGGAGACCGACAAGTTCAACCGGGCGGTGCAGGCATATCGCCAGCCGGGTTCGTCGTTCAAGCCCATCATATACACCGCCGCCCTGACCAAGGGATACACTCCCGCGTCGGTGGTGATCGACTCTCCCATAATCTTCAACCGGGCCATCACCGAGTTCAAGGGATGGAAGCCTATGAATTTTGAACAGAAGTTCTATGGCCCCACCACCTTGCGCACCGCCATCACCCACTCCAGGAATATCGTC
>JAOUPQ010000279.1 GCA_029879765.1 Nitrospinota bacterium
TACAATTTCCCTCAAGGGCGGGTTACCGATCACCGGATCAACCTGACTTTATATAAAATGCAAAGCATTATGGACGGGGAGATAGATGAGTTTTCCCAGGCGCTGACTTTTGCGGCGCAGGAGGAAGCTGTTAGCGGAAGGGGGGCTGCGTGATAGAAGAATATACTGATGCAGATATAATGCCTTTGGGCCAGGCGGTGCGGGAAACGGCCAAGCGATTCAAAGGATCCATATCCGATGTCCCCACCCTGGAGGCGCAGCTTCTTTTGGCCAGGGCCATAGGGAAAAACAAGGAATATATCATGGCCCACCCGGAGCACATCCCCACCCTGGAGCAGTGGCGCCACTTCCAGCAGATGTCGGCGCGCCGGGCGGAATATGAACCGGTGGCCTATATCCTGGGTGAATCGGAATTCTTCGCCCTCCCTTTCAAGGTGGATAAAAGGGCGCTGGTCCCCAGGCCATCCACAGAGTCCCTGGTGGAGACAGTCCTGGAAATGTATCCGGAGGATAGTGCGCTGAAAACCCTGGATATCGGCGCCGGAACGGGGGTCATTTCCATATGTCTGGCCAAATACCGCCCCAACTGGAGGATAACCGCTCTCGATATCAGCCAGTCGGCCCTGGATCTGGCCGGGGAGAACGCCGCCAGCCATCAGGTGTCATCCAGAATAGATTTCGTGTTGGGGGACCTGTTTCCCGACAGCGATGAAAAATTCGATCTCATCGTGGGCAATCCTCCATATGTCCCCTCGAACAGAAAAGGGCTTAGCCCGGATATCATCCGATATGAGCCGGAACTTGGCCTGTATGGCGGAGAAGATGGGCTTGACCTTATCAGGAAGATAATAGAAAAAGCTCCGGAACGGCTCCTGCCCGGCGGCGGGCTGGTCCTGGAAATGGGTTACATGCACATGGAAGAGGTTTCGAGGCTGCTGAAGGAAACAGGCATGTTCAAGACCATCCGGGTTGTCAAGGACCTGATGGGTATTGACAGGGTGATGGCGGCCAAAGGCTGATCGTGGATAGAATAGTCGTAGAGGGGGGAATACCGCTCCATGGCGCTGTCCGCATCTCCGGATCCAAAAACGCCGCGCTCCCCATTTTCGCCGCCACTCTTATCGCCGGGGGGGAGTATCACATAACCAACGCTCCCGCGCTGCGGGATGTGGCCACCATAATCCGCCTGCTGGCCGAGCTGGGGGTTCTCATAGAAAAACAATCCACCGGAGCCTATCGGGTGGACACGCTCCAGGCGCAAGGCTATGAAGCCACATACGACATGGTGAAGACCATGCGCGCTTCCTGCCTGGTATTGGGTCCCCTGCTGGCCAGGTTCGGCCGGGCCAAGGTGAGCATGCCTGGGGGATGCGCCATCGGCGAGCGCCCCATAGACCAGCATCTCAAGGGGCTGGCGGCCCTGGGGGCGCAGATAAACCTGGATCATGGCTATGTGGAAGTGGTGGCGCCCGGGGGCCTGAAAGGAACCAGGATCACCATGGACCTGGTCACCGTCACCGGAGTCATGAACATCATGATGGCCGCCACCCGGGCCAGGGGGCTGACGGTGATAGAAAACGCCGCCCGGGAGCCGGAGGTCGTGGCCCTGGCCCGGTTTCTGAATTCCATGGGCGCCAGGATCACCGGCGCGGGGACAACGGAGATCAAGGTGGAAGGGGTGGAGGAGCTGCATCCGACAGATGTGGAGGTGATCCCGGACAGGATAGAAGCGGGCACATATCTGGTGGCCGGGGCTATCACGGGGGGCCAGGTGGCCCTGGAAGATGTGAACATCGAGCATCTGGCCAATATCGTGGACAAGTTGCGTGAATGCGGATGCCAGATCGTGGAAAACGGGACCGGAGTCTCGTTGAAAGCCCCCAGCCAGATCCGTCCTGTGAATGTGAACACTTCACCATACCCAGGGTTTCCCACGGACATGCAGGCGCAGATCATGGCGCTGCTGACCCTGGCCGGGGGCGCCTCTGTGATAGTGGAAAACATATTCGAAAACCGGTTCATGCATGTGGCGGAGTTGCGCCGCATGGGCGCCGATATAACCGTCACCGGCTCCACCGCCACTGTCCGGGGGGTCAAGGGGCTGTCCGGCGCCCCCCTGATGGCCACAGACCTGCGCGCCTCGGCCTCTTTGGTTCTGGCGGGGCTGGCGGCTTCCGGAAGATCCACCATAGCCAGGGTGTATCATCTGGACCGGGGTTATGAAAAGATGGAAGAAAAGCTCAAGGCCCTGGGCGCAGTGGTGTATCGGGAGAAGGAATGATTCCCCGGCCCCGGCAAAGGGCTGGAAATGCTCTTGACTAATTACATTTCAATGATATAGTAATTATTTGGCTGTGAACATAAGTACGTTTTTTCTCGAGGGTTGATTCCAATGAGTGAAGAGAAGCTGGACTCCTTTTTCAGCGAGGGAACCGTTTTGCGAGGAACCTTGAAGTTCAAGGGGATACTCCGTTTTGATGGGGATTTCGAAGGTTCCATTCAGTCACCGGATACCTTGATAATTGGCGAGACCGGCAAGGTGCGCGCTGATGTGAAGACCGGCAAATTGTTCAACTTCGGAGATTTGACCGGAAATGTGAAATCGGAATTCAAGATCCATCTGTACACAAGCAGCCAGCTTCATGGGGACATCGAAGCGCCTTTTGTGGTGATGGACGAAGGATCCAGGTTTGAGGGGAAATGCGTAATGCCCCCACCGCCGAAAAATATGCCGAAGGACAGCAAACCGGACGCCAAGAAAGAAGCCCCCCCGGTCAAAACCGTGGAGATGCCAAAATCACCCGCGCCTGCCCAGAAGAAAAGTGGTGGATGGTTTGGCCTGATTTTGTGGGCGGTGTCGTTTTTCGTTTCCAAGGGCGCCTGAGCGTCATCGGGGCATCGACGGAGGAGTCGGCAAGCTTCGTCCTGGGGATTTCGTCATCTGGCGGGAGGCATCATATCCACCAGAAAATCCGCCCCAACGCCAGATAGCTTGTCCGCTGATTGCCAGGCCATTCCCCCTTTGAAAAATATCCGCCACTGAAAAAGATCTTCGAACAGAGATTTCTGCATCTTCTCGAATTTCCCCGCCCACACCACGCGACCTTTGGTCCGGTCGAACACCACCACTCCAAAGGAGACATAGGCCGGTTTTTCGGCGGACATCCTGGAGCCCTGCAGATCCTCGAACCTGGCCACACATCCCATCACCAGCGCATCGGCGCCCAAGCTTTGGGCGATATCCGTCGCCTTCGCCAGATCCATAGGACCCATCTCCGGCAGCGCCTCCATCCCCTTCTCTCTCTCCATCATGGGGTATCCGGCCTGGGCCATGCGCGTGTATACAAGATCCGCCACACTCTCCCCGGCGCCCCCCTGCACAGGCCCATGGTTAAAGGTCAGACCCTCGGACTGGCAAAAGTCGGGCCCACTGTCCGCGCCAGGGGCGGCTGTCTCATGGAAATCCAGAACGGCTATGGCGCTAAAAGAGGAGAAGTCGGCCCCCTTGAATCTGGAGTCCACCCTGGCCCCTGGCCCTCCATGGCCGCCACCGGTGGCGCAGGCCGAGAAGAGCAGCAATGCGGATATCCCGATGATTCCTGCTGCGGTGATACTGCGGGGAGGCCAAAATAAACTTGCGGATGGTGCGCTCATAACTTCCTCTGGAGCCTGTTGCTTACAGCTATATTATACGCTTAAGGATGGGAAACCGAAATTCAATCCGTGGGGGCG
>JAOUPQ010000068.1 GCA_029879765.1 Nitrospinota bacterium
AAAAGGGAGTGGCCGTTGGGGCGCTAATGCCCTTCCCGGATCATCATGCGTTTGCGGAAGAGGACATGACGCTCCTCCGCCAGGAGGCCATAAGGGTGGAAGCGGCGGCAGTGGTCACCACGGAGAAAGACGCCGCCCGCCTGACCGGGAGGATGGGTGAATTCGGCAAGCCGGTATACGTCGCGCAATGGGAATTAAAGTTGGAGGGGTTTGAGGAAGAGTGGGTGGGGTTGTGATTGCCTGCCCCGGTCATCCCACCTTCTGGATTGGCGGATATGGAGGATGGAGTTGTTTTGCTTTCCAAAGGTCCCAGTCCCGCAGGAGGTTCATCCAGAATTTCGGCCCCGTCCGGAAAGATTTACCCAGCGCCAAAGCCGATTTTGCAATGACGCCCTGTTTTCAATTTATTATCTTGTTAAAAGTGGTATAGGACCTTTTCAAGTGGCTTGCCAGCCTCGTCTGAGTCATGCCTTTATGCTTCGTGAACTCTATTAGCATCATTTCCCCAGGATATGTCGGCAGCCTGTTTTTAGGTAGCCTTACTATGGACTTTCATGTTCATGGGCCGGTACCAATAATTGGTTTTGGATTATTCGGAGTGGAAGTAGGACTATAAATCAAATTAATTTTAGCTATTTCTAGTTCCATCATTTGCTTTTGATTAATCATCCTTAGCACTGCAGCAGTAATCATGAGCGTTGCAGAAACAACCGAAAGGCAAATAAACTCTCCAGGTGAAAGACTTTTAAAAATGCTTTCTGATACAAGTCTATTTGCGAATGTATATGCTAGGGTTGATGCTCCAGCAACAAGTAGAATGTGTGTGGACGTTCTTTCCTGGATGAGTTTATCCACTTTTTCGAATCTTTCTAAGAATTCAAGTACCATTTTGATGTAGGCCTTCCTATTTTGTTGTTTTTGTACATTTGACTCTATGTCGTTTTGGGAAGTCGAACTTATTGAACCCTCTTCGAAAATATGCTGCCAAGAAATATTGTAGATAGTATAGCAAGTATATTAATTGTGCAACATGTTTTATTTTCGGATATGTTATTTTGTGTTGGAAATTGCAGCATCGAGATTGATCAGATTCCATATTTTGTTGATTATAATGGCCTTAATTCTTTTTCACTTCCCCAATAACATCTGGTTCGTCTTCGACCTCGTCTCCCCCACGCTAGTCACCCGAATCGCCGCCTTGTCCCGCACTGGGCATTTGTTTTCGCAGATGCCGCACCCGATGCACAGTTTCGGGTCCACGTATGGCATCTTGAGCTTGCGCGTGGAGCCATCCCGGTTGGTTATCTCCTTCACCTCGAACCATATCGCCTTCGGCGACGTGGGGCACACCTCCTCGCAGACGATACACTCCACGTTCATAGCCCAGGGCAGGCATCGCCCCCGGTCATAGAACGCCGTCCCCAGCTTCATGGGGGGCGCCTTGCCCGGTGTCCCCGCCCTCTGCTGCACCGTCAGCGGCATGATCGCCCCGGTGGGGCATACCTGGCCGCACATCACGCAATGGCTCTCGCACCACCCGATCTGGTTGATCAATACCGGCGTCCAAAGCCCCTCGAACCCCGCCTCCAGAAGCGCCGGCTGCAGCACGTTGGTGGGGCACGCCCGCATGCACATGGCGCACTTGATACACCGCCGCAGAAAGTCCGGCTCCGCCAGGCTCCCCGGCGGACGGATCACCGCCGCCTGCGCCGTAGTCTCCCCGGTCAGGGAGCTTTTCATAATAGGATACAGCGCCGCCGCAGCCACCGCCGTCTCCATCAATCGTCGCCGGTTCACATCCAGCGGCGCATGGATGGAGGATCGCTCCTCCGGCACGCCAAAAGTCAGCGCGTCCTCCGGGCAATCATCGATGCAGTTCATGCACACGTGGCACTCGGCGATGCGCAACGCCCCCTGCGGGTCGCAGGCGCCCTGGCAGCCGCGCAGGCATTTGTTGCAGTCGGTGCACTTGTCCACGTCGCGACGGATGCGGTATACCGACCCGAGGGAGATCACCCCCAGCATCGCCCCCAAGGGGCAGAGCGCCCGGCACCAGAATCGGGGGGAATGGCGGTTGGCCAGGATCAGGGCGATGAACAAAGCGCCGATGAGCGCCCCGCCCAAAAACAGCTGGGGCCGCTGATAGATGACTCCCAGCCCCAGGTCCGCCGCCGGACCGACGGAGATGATGAACGACCGATGGATCAGGGCGATCGGATCGAGCAACCCGATCTGCAAAGACCCCATGGCCGCCAGCGCCAGAAGCGCCGCCAGGATGTAATACTTGAGCCGGAAGAGGGGGCGGTATTCGTTCATGGAGTAGTCCTCCGCCCGTCTGCGCCCCGGCCACAGGCGGGAGATCCACTGGTTCATGATCCCCAAGGGGCATATCCAGGAGCAGAAGAACCGCCCCAAAAACAGAGTTGGGACTATGATGAATAGAGCCAGCGCCATCCCCGTATACACCGTCCATCCGGTGAGCAATCCCGCCAGCCACACCAGCGGATCCGCCTGCAGGAACAACCCCACCTGATAGCCCTTCATCCGGCTGAAATCGGCGGAGAAGAAAAAGAAAAGAAACAGCGCCACGAAAAAGACGGACCATATGCGCCGGATGTTTTTGAGGGTCACTGGCTCGCGTTTATCTTTGCTCATGGCCATCTCATACGGAAAACTCCACGAACCCCGCGCTCCGCCAGTCGATCACCCCCAGCCCCCGTTTCTGGGACATCTCCATGAACTCCACCGTCGCCGGATCGGCGCCCAGCAGGCCCATGGAATAGGAATCGATGGCCACCTCGTCTGTCCCGGCGATGATGGTGTCGAACACCTTCACGTCGTTGAGCGAGCCGCCCGTGGGCCCGTTGGCCATCAGGGAGCGGGTGGCGTCCATGACGGTCAGGGTGGGACGCATGGCCCCTGCCAGATCCGCTATGGATGTGTGGATATTCTGGTGGAGCTGGTTGCGCCTCCCCCCCAGGATGCCGTACCAGTTTTTTTGCGCCAGCGAGGAGCCGCAGAGGGAGTGATGCTTAACCATGGGGATGTTGATCACCCGGTCCGCCTCCAGGAACGCACGACTGACAGGCCACACTTTCAGCAGCTCACCATCAAGGTTAGCCGATCGGAAATCATTGGCGCCCGGTATCCACACCTTCGCCCCCGCCTGCTCGGCGGCCTGGCGGATACCGGAGCGGTCGAAGCAGCGGAGAGGATCGTTGAGGGACACGTCGGTGACCACCACGCTGGAGGGGCGCGCCTCCATCACCAGTTGAACCACCGCCGCCACCACCAAAGGGTTGGTATTGGCCGCCTGTTCCGGCAGCCTGTCCCACGCCACGTTCGGCTTGATCACCACTTTTTCGCCAGGCTTTATGAACCGGGTGATTCCCCCCATCCGGTCCACCGCCGCCTTCACCATCGTCACCGGGTCCGCGCCATGGACGATGGCCAGCCTGGGATGAATGGTCCCCTCCGCGCCGAAGGTGGGAAGGGTGTATATCTTTTCGGCCGCATGACGGACCGGGGCGTCACTGCTGGCGATCCATGAGACACCCGCCGCGCCCGCCGCCCCGGCGCACAGCCCCGCCGCCCGTTTCATGAACTGACGGCGATCCAGCATATCCTGTTCTGTCTTGCGCAGGCTTGATGTCATGATCCACTCTCCTTTCCCGCCAGCTCTTCCATGAACGCTTCCAGCAAGGCAGGATCGGAAAAACCCCGGGCGCCAGCCACCTTCCCCTTGACAGAGGCCAAAGCCCAGTCCCCCTCGTATTCGTCATGGACCAGTATCCCCCGGCTTCCACCGAACTCCGTTTCCGTCGCCTCCGCCCCCATGTCGCCGATCGCCTCCATCGCCTTAATCATGAAATCCTCCACGCCCGACGATGGAGTAAAGGCGAACGCGAAAAACCTGGCGCCATCCCGCTCATACGCCTGCTCGAACACCTCGCGGAAAATCTCCAACCCCATGTAGTCCTCCCGCTTGTAGGATCGTCCGTTTGCCACAGCGCCCAGGCTGGGGAAGATGGCGAACTGGGGCAGGTCTGTCTCCCCTTCTGGCTGGGCCGTGGCCAATGTGGAGGCCAGGGCGCGGGCCAGTTCGGTCATCCTGTCGCCCTTGGCGAAGGAGTCCACCTTCACATACAGCTTCCCCTGGATGAACATTACCGACCGGGATGAGGAGTATCCGAGAGTTCCGATGCTTTGCGGGCTCATCCCCGCGCTCTCCTGGGCCAGGGCGCCAAAGGCGTTCTGCGGGGCGGCCATGTCGTAGATGTCCACTGTATACTCCGGCTTTCCCCTCGCCTCGCCAGGGGGGGAGTAGCCGGCCACTGTCAGGCTTTTGAATCCGAGGGATATAAAGAATTCGGCATGGCCATTGACATATTCAAACAGGTTGTCCGTGGTGTATACCCTGGCGGGGCCTTCCATGGCCAGGCCAGCCACCTCTTTGGGCAGCAGCGCCGAGGCGCCCACATCCCCGGCCGGATTGAACCGCAAAACCGCCGGGTCGTACCGCTGGCCATCCAGATAAACCGCCACCGCGATCAGGGGCAGAAGCAGCAGCAATCCCCCCCGGGCCAGGGTCCCGCAGGACAGGCTCATGCAGGAAAGCTCAGGTCCTGGTGGGCCAGGTTCATCAGCCGCTTTGCCTGCACGCCATATGGGCAGGCCTGCTGGCAGGCCGCCCCTTCACAATCGCCGCAGACGTCCGCTTTTTTCTGCATGCCAGCATAGGCGGCCATGGCTCTTTTCTCCTGGCCATAGTCGGCAAAATACATCTGGTGGCGCAGGATGGAGGCCACGTCCACCCCTTCCGGGCAGGCGTCCAGGCACTCTCCGCATCCGGTGCGGCAATATTCGGCGGAGTGGGCCAGCATGTACTGATCCAGCGATGCCTGGGATTGCCGGGTGAACGGTTTGCCACTGGCTTCCACATAATATTTGAGGGTCCGCACATTGGCGATGGTGACGATCAGCCCGGCCACGTTGGGGTTCTGGAGCACCCAGGAAAAGGCCGCATGCTCGAAGGGCTCGCCGCCGGTGGGGATATTGGTGGCCTTGGCGCCGGCCAGGGTTTTCATGGCCACCACTCCCACGCCTCGCTTGCCCGCCTCGGCGATCACGTCCGGGACCTTGGGAAACTGCATGAAGTTGTGGGCGGGCTGGATGATGTCGAAATGCCCGGACTTCACCGCCTTCATGAGCAGCTCCTCCATCCGGTTCGGCCCATGGCTGCTCACCGCCAAGAACCGGGCCTTCCCCGCCTTCTTCAGCTTGGCGAAGGCGCCCAGCATGTTTTCGGAAAAAAGCCGATCCTCCTGGCCATGGCTCCCTTCCCCCATGGCGTGGACGAAGATCACATCGATATAGTCGGTGTTCAGCCTTTCCAGGCTCCCTTCCACCATCTGGATATATTTGCTCTCCGGCTGGTCGCCCGGCAGATGCTGGCCGTAAAAGCCGTAGTCGCAGAACTTGGTGGCGATGATCAGCTTGTCCCTGCGTCCGTTCTTTTTGATATGCTCCCCCAGGACGTTTTCGCTGCGGCCATAGTCCGGCGCGGTGTCGATGTAGTTTATCCCCATATCCATGGCCCGGGCCACCAGCGACGAGGAGGCGAGCTTGCCACCGCCGAAGGAGATGTCGCTGATTTTCAGCCCTGTTTTGCCCAGGGGGCGGTATGTCTGGATGGAGGAAGGCCCGGCGGCGCTGGCGTTGCGGGCTTCGGAGGCCAGGCCCAGCCCGGAGGCGGTGGCCACCACAGCCGCTGATTTTATAAACTCCCGTCGTTTCATGGATACTTCTCCGCTGAAAGGTTTATAACTGGTATGGCTATTATACAACTTCCCGAAGCCGGGGTGGAGTATGATACATCAAGGCGGCGCGTTGAATGCGCACCTGCAATATGGGAAAGCGCATGAACGATAAAATTAACGCCATCCTTCTTCGTATCCAAACGCTGGAGCAGGAACTGGAGGCGGAGATCGAAAAGGCCGGGGAGAAGCTGAGCTATACAATTCAGGAAAAAAGGGTGCTTTTCGAGGAGAGCGTGGCGGCCTATCACCGTCAGTTGCGCAAAGGCCTATTACGGTTCATAAGGGAGGCCAGCATCCTGGATATGATGACGGCGCCGGTCATATATTCCATGGTGGTTCCCATGGGGCTTTTGGATCTTAGCGTCACCATATACCAGGCCATCTGCTTTCCCATATATGGTTTGAAAAAAGTTCCCCGCTCCGATTTTATCGTGATCGACAGGACAGAGCTGGAATACCTGAATATCGTTGAAAAGCTCAACTGCGCATACTGCGGCTATGGCAACGGCGTGGCGGCGTATTTCCGCGAGGTGGCGGCGCGCACGGAGGAATACTGGTGTCCCATCAAGCACGCCAGGAAAGTGCGAAATCCACATTCGAGATATCATAAATTCGTCGATTACGGCGATGCGGAGGCATATCGCAATCGGGTGGAGGAGATCATCAATAAAAAGATAAACAGGAAAGGGGAGGAGAAGCTCAGTTAGTCGCGCCACCCTCCGGTGTCCAGCTCCCTATCCGGGTCGTCCATGGTGCGCATGTCCAGGCGGAACAGGTCTCGCTCCACCCGGCCTATGACCGGGGTCTTCCTTTCGCGGAACCAGGCCGCCAACTGGTTCGGGCTCATCTTCGCGTGGCGTATCGCCACCGACACCGAGGGAATGTCCACCTCCGGCAAGGCGCCGCTGCCGGCGCGGCATATGTCGTCGATGATCGTCACTTCGGCTTCCTCTTTAAAATAACCACGAGCTATCGCCGCCGCCCGCTCCGCCATATCGCGCACCTGGGCCACCGGACGGGAAAGATGGCGCAGGGTGGGGATATGCTGTATGGCCACCTCCGGGCAAAGATATAGCCGCAATGTGGCCTCCAGCGCCGCCAGGATCATCTTGTCCGGACGTAAAGCCCTTTTAAGCGGATTCTTGCGGATGCGGTCGATATACTCCCTGCGCCCGACGATCAACCCGGCCTGGGGGCCACCCAGAAGCTTGTCTCCGGAGAAGGTGACCACATCGGCGCCCTGGGCGATAGTATCCGCCACGGTGGGCTCGCTGGGCAGCCCCAGTTGGGCCAGGTCGATCAACGCCCCGGAGCCCAGGTCGTCCATCAAGGGAATGCCCCGCTCATGGCACAGCGCCGCCAGGTCGGAAAGTTTCGGTTTTGTGGTGAACCCCACCACTTTGAAATTGCTGGTGTGGGCGCGAAGCGCTAAAGCGGTGTCCGGGTCGATGGCCTTTTCATAGTCCGCCAGGTGGGTGCGGTTGGTGGTTCCCACCTCCGCCAGGTGGCATCCGCTTTTTTCCATGATTTCCGGAAGACGGAAAGAGCCGCCGATTTCTATCAGCTCCCCCCTGGAGACGATGGTGCGCTTGCCGAAAGAGAGGGTGTTCAGCGCCAGCAGGACGGCGGCGGCGTTGTTGTTCACCACGGTGGCCGCCTCGGCGCCGGTGAGCCGCATGACAAGCTCTTCCACCAGGGAGTCGCGCTCCCCCCGGCCCCCGCTTTTAAGGGAGTATTCCAGGTTGACGTTGGAGGCGCCCGCCGAAGCCGCCGCCACCACCGCCTCCTCCGCCAGGCGCGCGCGGCCCAGGTTGGTGTGGGAGACCACACCGGACAGATTGACCACATGGCGCATGGTGGGCTCCTGGTCCGAGCAGATCAGCTTGACTATTTGCGCGGGCCAATCCCATTGCGTCGGGGCGTCCCCTTTCAGGATGGCTGCGCGGGCGGTTTCTATGGCCGCCCTGGCCGCGCTGGTGACGCAGCTTATGCCCCAGTTTTTCGCCAGGGCCTCCACTTGCGGGTCGGCCAGCACGCTGTCCACCGAGGGGAGGGCGCGCAGGGCTTGCTGTCTGTCGCTCATGCCTTTGCTTCGGGTGTGAAGTTCATATGGATGATTATAATACTATCCGGCCACGGGTGGCCAATGTCGGCCTGGGGCGGCGCCATCCGGGGGTCATTCCATATGAGTCGACAGCTTGACCATGCGCAGGGGGGCGGGCTCTCCATCGGGGAAGAGAGCCAGCGCCACCTCGTCTGGCCGGGCGAATCCGCCGGTCTGGTTAAAGCTGGTTCTGTATATGATATCCAGGCTCTCCGGCTCTAACAGGAGGCTCTCGATCATGGGCCGGATATCCTTTGCCTTTTTCCCTTCCCGCTGGACCATCGCCGCCTCGGAGGCGAGGAGCCGCTCCACGGCGGCTTGCGTCACTTCCCGGTCCGGCTCGCGCAGCTTAATCCGGAAGGTTAATCCACAAGTGGCGGCGCTGATCGATTTTTCCTTCGCGCCAATCTGGGCCGCCTCCACGAAATGGAAGCCATCCGGCAGGGCTGTGTTCAGCTTGCCGGACACGGCCCAGGGCTCCAGATACTGGAGCAGTTCCACATCCAGAAGCTCCTCGGCGCTCTCCACCCCCACCGGCAGGGCGGGGCCGAAGGATATCCGGGGCTGGGGGTGGAACCCTTCGGAGTGGGCCACGGCCATTCCCGCCGCCCTGAAGGCCCTTTGGATGATGGCCATGGTCTCCAGGTGGGAGTGGAACTTGCCGCTCTCTTTCTTGTGGAAAGTGAGCCGGTATTTGAACTTCACCTGGGGAGGGGCCGAGGGGGAGGGGAGAGTGGGGGCTTTGCGGGCTGACGGTTTTTCCGGTATGGGGGCTTGTGATTTGCCTGGGCGGAAACATGTTTTCGGATCCAGCCCGCACAGAAGACATTTGGAAACCTTGCAGTCGCCGGTGACTTCTCCTCTCAGGGAAAGCTCCCGCTCCTTTTTGAAGTACTCCTCGGATAGACCGGTGTCCAGGTGGCTCCAAGGGAGAATTTCATCGTCGCCAAAATCGCGATGGGCGTAATGGCCAGGGTCTGCCCCGGCGGCGGAGAACGCGGCTCGCCATGCGTCCAGATTGCGATACTCGCTCCATGGATCCAGCCTGGCGCCTCCCCGGTAGGCTTTTTCTATCACATCGGCCAGGCGCCGGTCTCCTCGGGAGAAAACCGCTTCCAATTGGCTGACCTGGGGATCGGTCCATTTCAGCTGGATTTTTTTATGCGGCTTGATCAGGCGGAAAAGCAGCTCCTTTTTCTCCATCAGGCTCTCGGGCGTATCCTGCCCCACCCACTGGAAGGCGGTGTGGGCTTTCGGGACGAAGTTGGAGGCGCTGACCGCCATGTTGGAAAAGGAGGCGCCGGAGGATGATTTCATCCTGGCCAGGCGGATAGAGAGGGTGGCGATGGCTTCCACATCCTCCATGGTTTCCGTGGGGAGCCCGATCATGAAATAGAGTTTCAGCCGTCGCCATCCGTTTTCCAGCAGTGTCATGGCCAGGGTCTCGATCTGCTCGTCAGTCACCTTTTTGTTTATGACGTTGCGCAGCCTGGTGGATCCCGCCTCTGCGGTGATGGTGAAGCCGGTGCGTCGCACCCTTTTTATCTGCTCGACGATTCCTTCCGTCACACTGCCCGGGCGCAGGGAAGGCAGGGATATGGAAAGCTTCCCCTCGGCGTACTTGTCCATGAGCAGGGTGAGGAGCCGCTCGGTTCGGGAGTAGTCGCCGGCGCTGAGGGAGGTGAGGGCGATATCGCCATAGCCCGTGGCGCCGATGGCCTGGTCGAAAATGTCGATGATCTCCTCCGGGGTCCGCTCCCTGGCGGGGCGATATGTGGTGCCCGCCTGGCAGAACCGGCACCCCTGGGTGCATCCGCGATCGATCTCCACATTGAGCCTGTCGTGGGTGGGTTTGCCGAAAGGAACCACCATCCTTATGGGGAAAGAGGACTCCGACAGGGTGGGAAGGGTCACTCGCCTCGGTCTGTCCGCTCCCGGGCCGGAATGGCTGATCTGGCGGATGACCCCATCGGGGGAGTACGACACGTCGAAAAAGGAGGGGACATACACCCCCTCTATCCGGGACAAAGCCTCCAGCCGCTGGCGGCGGGTCTGGCCGTTGTTGCGGGCGCCTTCTCGCATGATGGTGGCCAGCGTCTGCTCCCCCTCGCCCAGGAAGAACAGGTCGAAGAACTCCGCCACAGGCTCCGGGTTGTATATTCCCGCGCCGCCCCCTATGACCAGGGGATGGTTATCCTTGCGGTCGATGGCGCGAAGGGGGATTCGGGCCATGTCCAGCATCCAGAGGATGGTGGTATAGCTTAGCTCGTAGGGGATGGTGAACCCAAGAAAGTCGAATTCTGCCAGGGGGCGGGCGCTTTCCAGGGAAGCGAGGGGATGGCCCGTGGCCTGCAACGCCGCGGCGAAATCTATGCCCGGAGCGAAGACCCGTTCGGCGGCCAGGTCCGGCTGGGCGTTCACCGCGCCATACAGGATCTTTAGCCCCAGGTGGGACATGCCGATGTCGTACAGGTCCGGGAATGCCAGGGCTATGGAGGCCTTCACCTGGGCTGGGTTTTTGCGGACGGAGTTGAGCTCCGTGCCCAGGTATGCGGACGGATTTTTTACTGATCGAAGAATTCTTTCGAAATCTTCAGTGGGTATCTTAGTCAAGTTTGAACCTTCCCATAGAGACGTTGAGGATGAGCCCGACGCCGATGAAGTTTGTAACCAGGGCGGAGCCGCCGTAGGAGATGAATGGCAATGGGATTCCCACCACAGGGAAGAGCCCCATGGTCATGCCGATGTTGAACAGAAAGTTGAAGGATATCATGCTCACCACTCCCATGACCAGCAGGGAGCCGAACTTGTCCTTGGACAGCCCCATGACCTCCATCATGCGCAGGATGAGCACGAAGAAAAGGGCGATCAACGCGGCGGCGCCGAAAAAGCCGATCTCCTCGGCGAAGACGGAGAAG
This sequence comes from Nitrospinota bacterium, assembly GCA_029879765.1. Lineage (GTDB taxonomy): Bacteria > Nitrospinota_A > UBA7883 > UBA7883 > UBA7883 > JAOUMU01. The sequence continues at coordinate 10,842 of JAOUPQ010000068.1, forward strand.
ATGAAATCCGTATGCTTGGCCGGGAGAAAGTTAAGCTTGCTCTGGGTTCCCATGAATATGCCCTTGCCCCACAATCCGCCGGAGCCTATGGCTATCTTGGACTGGATGATATGGTATCCGTGGCCCATGGGGTCGGCTTCCGGGTTGAGCAGGGTGAGGATTCTTTTCTGCTGATACGGCTTGAGGAGGAACCAGAACGATGGAGCGGCCATGGCCAGGGCCACAGCTGTCCTGATCAGGAATGTGGAGTTGAGCCCGTTGAAGAAAGCCATGCACACGAAGATGAAGACCAGGATCATGGCGGTCCCCAGGTCTGGCTGGGAGGCCACCAGCAGGAAGGGGACCAGCGTCACCACCCCCGGCTTGATCAGATCTCTGGCGCCCAGGTCGTCTTTTTTCAGGATATCCCCGAACACCCGGGCCAGGATTATGATCAGGATAATTTTCATTATCTCCGATGGCTGGATATTGTATCCCACCAATTCGAGCCATCTGCGGGAGCCGCCTCCAATTTTCCCTATGACCAGCGTGGCCGTCAGGGCGGCCAGCCCGGCGAAATACAGGGGATAGGCGAATCGCTCCAGGGTGCGGTAGTCCACCGCCAGCACCGCCATCATCAGGACCAGGGAAAAGGCAATGAAGTATGTCTGCCTCAGATAGAGCCCTTTCATGAATGCGGATTCGCTCTGCAGGTTGGCGCTGTATATGGCCACCACCCCCACAGCGCACAAGGCCAGGATCATGCCCAGCAGGGGAAAGTCGAATATCTTTATAAACTGCCGCTGGGCGTATTTGTCCGGAGAATACGATTTGAAGCTCATCAGATCAGATCCTCGGGGGTTTGGTCCGATCGATCCGTTGCCGGAGGCGCTTGCGGGGCTGGGGCCTGCTCAGTAGTCGTGGGCTCGGGGGCAGGCTCGGGCTCGGGGGCCTTGGGTATCGGTTTCGGCTTTGGCATGCGCTTCACATCGGGCAGCTTGGCCAGGTATGTGTCCATGATGATTTTCGCCACAGGGGCGGCCACTTCGCCGCCATGGCCCGAATTCTCCACGATCACGGCCACGGCGATTCTGGGGTTTTCGAATGGGGCAAAGGCGATGAACAGGGCATGGTCGCGCAGACGCTCGGCCATATCCTCCTGCTCCACCGGGTCCTCCTCTCGCATGCGCACCACCTGGGCGGTGCCGGTTTTTCCCGCATAGGAGTATGGCCCGTTATTGAGCCTCCATGCGGTGCCGTGAGGCTCAGCCACCACGCCTCGCATGGCCTGGCGCACAAGGGCCATATTTTCCTTTGCGATATCGCTCTGTCCGGCGGTATAACCCTCCTGGCGCTGCTCCTTCTCCTGCATGGTGAGGGTGGGGGTGACCAGCCGTCCGCCGTTGGCGATGGCCGCGGTCATCCGCGCCAGCTGCAATGGGGTGGTGAGGATATATCCCTGTCCGATGGCGCAAGAGACCATCTCGCCGCGATGCCATGGCTCTTTGAGGGCGGCGAGTTTCCATTTTTTTGTGGGGATCAGTCCGGTTTTTTCATCCCCCAGCTTGATATGGGTTTCCATGCCCAACCCCAGGCGCCGAACCTGTCTTTCCAGCTTGTCCAGCCCAAGCTCCATTCCCACCGTATAGAAATAGACATCGCACGATTCCACGATCGCCTTGTGGAGGTTCACTGCGCCGTGGCCCCATTTTTTCCAACAGCGAAAAGTTTTGTTCCCAAGTTTGTAGTAACCGGGGCAGTTTATCTCCCTCTCGGGCGCAAGGATCCCTTCTTCCAGCGCGGCCAGCGCCACAGCCGGCTTGAAGGTGGAGCCGGGGGGGTATTGGCCGTGGGTCACCCGGTTTTGCAGGGGGTGGTCCGGATCGGATACAAGAGAGCTCCACTCCTTGGGGCTGATCCCGATGGTGAACAGGTTCGGGTCGAAGGTCGGCTG
>JAOUPQ010000069.1 GCA_029879765.1 Nitrospinota bacterium
CCGCAGACGCACTGTATAAGCGGCCAACTGTCGGCTCTGGTCGGGCAGATAAAGCGCAGCGCCAGCCAGATAGGCCATGTTGCCGGTTCCCGTGCAGTCCACCACCGCTTTTGGAGCTATCCTGATGGGGCCTTGGGAGGAGGAGATGGCCTCGACATGGTTTATGTTCCCATCCCGGAAGCGGACAGAATCGGCCAGGGCGCCCCGCATCACTTGCAGGTTTGGCTCCCTGGCGCAAAGGTCCTCCAGGACCCGCTCCAGGTTCCCTCGGGGATAGGTTAGAAGATATACTTTGCCCACCTTCACTATTTTGGAGGAGGCGGACATCCCCATCAATGCTGTGGCCACTTCGGCGCAGATTCCGTCATTCAGCGTGGCCTGGGGAAAGTCGGGTCCGTTTAGATAAAGGCCGCAGATGGAGTTGAGCATCGCCCGATGAGCCACCCCCCCCAGAAAGTTTTCCTTTTCTATCAGTACGGTTTTCATCCCCTTCCGGGCAGAGGCCACCGCCGCCGCCACACCGGCCACTCCGCCGCCCGCCACCAGCGTGTGGCAGGAAACCTGGGTGCAATTATTATCCAGATTCATAATCGGTTTCTTAACTCCCTTTCGGCCATATCCACCTCCTGGTCATGCAGGATTCCTTCGATCCAGGAGATGGTGGCGTTGAGTCTCCCATCGAATTGGCTGAAATATATCCCCAGGCCGGGGGGGAGGGGGACGCGGGGCAGATGGAATATATTTTCGACTTCAGACTCCAGGAGCCTGAAGCTTTTGCCTTTGCTTTTGCCCAGATATGCGAATGAAAAGGAGAAAGGCCTTTTGTGCAGAACGCCAGGTAAAGAATCCAAAACCGAAAATGGGGCGATGCGAAGCAGCATGGAGGCCTTGGCGAATTTTTTGGGCAGATCATCCCGCACCTGCTCGAACATCTGGGATTTGATGGATTTGATGAGGTCGCCGCGGCTCCGGGCCATTTCGACGGGGAACTGCAGCATCAGAAATGAAAAATGATTGAAGAACAGCTCCTGCTTCGGGTCTTCGTTTGCTCTCAGATCAGTGGTGACCGGGGTTGTATAGCTGTCGCCTGCGCCTGTGTCCGGAAATAATAAATCCACCACCTGAACCACTGTCGCCAGCAGGTATGGCATTTCCATAAGATAACCTGCCTGGCTGTAGGCCGAGTCATAGATTCTGGCGGTTTGCTCCTTGTCAAAAATGATATGCCGAAACCGGACCTTGCCATGGCGCCCCTGGGCCGGGGTGGGCAGCGCCCGGGAAGAGAGCCGGGACATGGCCAGAAGCTTTCTGTTCACCGCCTGCCCCGCGCGAAACTTATCCATCCATTCGGTCAATCCTGCCGGGGAGGAGCTTGGGATACCGCCGCATATATCCGCCAGGTCTTCATCCACAGAGTATCGCCGGAACATATCCATAAACATTTCAGCCCCTTTGGCGTCGAAAAGCTTATGGTCGGCGACCAGGGTGAAATAATGATCATCGCTTCCCGCGGTCAAAAGGTGGAAAGCCATGTGCTGGTTCCGGTTTGCAAAAGGGATGTTGCCCACCCCCTCCAGCGCATTCTGCGCGCCCCCTTGGGCTTCGATCTCCTCTTCCCTGTGGATGGAGAGCGTATAGTAGTCCGGACGAGGTGTGTCGGTGAATTTCCAATATGGCGCCAGGTTCATATAGTTGCGGGCCACCTCTCCGGCGACGATGGGGAACGCCTCCATGAACCTGGAAAGCTTTCGCGCCAACAGGTCCGCGTCCACGGGCGATCCCAGCTTCATCACCACCTGGAAGGTGTTTCCGGCGCAAGTGGATCTTTGCAGCGAATAGTCAAGAAGACCGGCCACCCAGTCCGGGCCAGAGAGGTATCGCCTTGGCTGGAATAACCTTTCTATAGTTCCCAATTCCGCTACAGCTTGCCTGCTATGAACGCAGCCAGCGATCTTATAGATTTAAGATTGTCCCGGGAGATGTTTGATTCGACCAGCTGCAGGTTGAAATTCTTCTCTATGAACACCAGCATCTCCACCAGGCTAAGGGAGTCCAACCCTATCTCTTCGAGCGAAGTATCCGGCCCGATAGGTTGCCCGGCTTTTGGAAAGGATGATGTAATGAAACTCAATAGTTTTCTCTCGATATCCGCTATTTCCATTTATATTACTCCCGGAAAATCCTAAAGCACAGATAATTGAAATTGGAATATTATTCAAAAGCCGACAGGCTGTGGAAAAGCATTCATGACCGACCCTGATCCCGAATTCTAGTCGACAGGTCGAGCCAGTTCAACATATTTTGAAAAGGAGGCTACGCCCTGGACAAATGGGCGCCCATGGCCTCCCCCCGGCAGTCGAACCGGAGGCACGACATCCGGTTGATATCGACACCAAAATCCTTTGGCAGAAGAGGGAGGTTGTGGGGATTGTCCGCCACAGGGTTGGGGTACACCCGTTGATGTTTCAGGGTCAGGGCGGCGGCGGCCATGTTGAAAGCGCTGCCCGACATCATGCTGCCGAACAAGGGGGAATAGGCCGCCATGGGAACCCCGGATGAGCCACAGGCCAGATAGGCCGATTCGTCGGGGGCCATCCCATCGGAGTCGATGACGCGGATATCCGCCTTGATTGCCCGATCCGCATCCCATCCCAGAAAAATATCATCCACCTGGCAATATGCTTTACCCATGGCGGTTTTGCTGACAAGAAAGAACGCCGCGCCCTCGCCGGGGACCTGGGGAGTGGGGGTCAGGTTGAATGGCTTGATCATGCCATCTTTTGCCGTGGTCAGTTTTTGATCCACGATCCAGGATAGGACATCGCCGTATTGCTCCACCCCTCCCACCAGCGCATAGTCCACCCGGTCATCGGCAAGCCACAGGCTGGCCAGGGAAAGGGCGTTGTAGAAGGAGTGGAAGAACTGGGTCACCGTCAGGGTCGGCCCCTGAATATCCATGGTCTGGGCTATATATGAGCATGTGGAGTTGTGCACCGAGTTGGAAAATGTGATGGGGGAGACCTCCTCCTCGCCATAATCATAGATGCCATCGAGAAATTTGAAAGTGGTCACATGCGGCCCATGGGCGGTGGAGAGGATGACCCCCACCCGGTGGGCGGCCAGGTTCTCCAGCCCCGCGTCTTCCGCCGCGTCCGCCGCCGCCACCACCGCCATCTTGCTCATCTTGTCCGCCCGGCGGATTTTTTTCAGAAGATCCTGGCGCCCCGCTCCGGCCAGATCCGCCTGGTATGAGGGAAGCCCCGCCTCGTTATGGCTGTTGGGCGCGACCCATGGCCCGGCCAGGGCGCCCTCGAATTTTTCTATCCCGCTCCCCCCGGCGAAGACTATCCCCATCCCGTTTATGAACATGGCTTATTCGATCCCCATAATCAAAGCGGCGTTATTCCCCCCGAAGGCCAGGGAGGTGGACAGGGCATGTGTGGCGTCAGAGACGGTCTTTCGGCCCACCGGCGCCAGGCCCACCTCCTCGTCATAGGTCTCGAACCCCGCCGAGCCGGGCATCCACCCCTCCCGCAGGAAGGCCGCGGCGAAAACCGCCTCGATCCCCCCGGCGGCGCCCAGGGTGTGGCCTGTATACCCCTTGGTGGAGTGCGTCAGTATCTTCTCGCCGAACAGCTGTTGAAACACTTTTCCCTCCACCTTGTCGTTGTCCGGGGTGGCGGTGCCGTGGGCGTTGATGAATCCTATCTGCTCCGGCGATATTCCCGCTTCCATCATGGCCCGGTGGATCGCCGTTATCAGGCCCGCGCCGTCGGGCCGCGGGGCGGTGAGGTGGTATGCGTCGGCGCAGGAGCCATAACCGAGCAGCCGGAGCCGGGAGGGCGCACCCCGCTTCTTCGCGGAGGATTGGCTCTCCAGAACCAGCACACCGGCGCCTTCGCCAAGGTTAAGCCCTTTGCGGTTTTTATCGAAGGGGGCGCAAGGGGAGGGGCTGACTATCCCCAGGGAAACGAATCCGCACAAAGGGATATGGCTAAGCTCGTCCGCGCCCCCGGCCACAACGATATCGCAGACTCCATGACGCAACCAGGAAAGCGCCACGCCCAGGGCGTCCGATCCGGAAGAACATGCGTTCACCACGGTCAAGGCCGGGCCCCGGGCGCCGATCTTTTCTTTTATGTAGCTGGACAGCTCCATTTTCACATAACGGTCCACCGGCTCCAGCGGGGCGGCGCCTTCCTGCCTCAGGGTGAAATAGAACTTCTGATCGTTTAGCTGGCTGGAAACCGTGGTGCCCAGGCAGACACCCACCCTGGCGCCATCCAGACCATTGGCAAGCCCGGCCTCCGCCAGGGCCTCGTCCACGGCGCACAACGCCAGGCTGATGGACCTCCGCCCTTCCAGGTGGTATCTGTCCGGCAAAGAGGAGGCCTGGAAAACCGGGAAATCAAGGGAAGTGGGGAAGAGAGTGGCTTTGGGGAGGAAATTGCGCTGGCCCTTTTCCAGTGAGGACAGGGATTCGGCCAGATCGCCCCCTGTGGCCGAGATCACTCCCATGCCGGAGATAACCACCGGTTCATATTTCATAACGCCAGCCTTATCATGCCAGGGCCCACAGGTGCGGACCGAACTACGGTCAGTCTTGCCCTTGTGTGTTCTGGTATATGTATTCCGCCAAAGTGGAGATGGAGTAGAAGGCTTCCCTTGTCTGTTCCGGGTCGCCCACTATGAAATTGAAATTCCGCTGGATCAGCACCGCGATCTCCGCCGCGTCCAAAGAGTCCAGGTCAAGCCCCTGGCCAAACAGGATCTCGTCGTCCTTGATTTCCTCTGGGGTCCAGTGCTCAAGGGAGAGGCCCTCCACCAGAATCTCCTTGATCTTCCTCCTGATCTCGGCCAATTCCCGATCGCTGTTTTCCGGCATAATATTCCTTATCTGTTCCAAAGACCCAACCAACGCCCCTGTGCAATTATACGTCATATGCGCGTAACTGAAGTATAGCGTCTTTCCTGGGATATTAGATGATCGATTCGGGCGCTTATGAACCGTTCACTATTGCGCGCTCTATCAGATTTGAGGATAAATTATGGGATAAAAAGCAGGTTCCTGCAAATATTAAATCGGGCAGGCCCTATAGCCCCCCTCCCAGGTCGGCTTTACGGAACGATTTTGTTTCCGATGTCGGCAAGCTTCCTGGCGATATGGGGAAAACTACCTCCCTGGCGGAGGACGGCCATGGTCTCCGCTCCGCTGCGCCAGGGAGCCTGTTCCATGGAGGACCTGGCCGCCAGCACCATGAACAACGCCCCCTCCGGGCCAGATTCGCCCGCCAGCATCACTGAGGCTTCTTGATTTTCTATCAGCTCCATCGCCAGCGCCGCACAGCCAGCGAATATATTTTCCGTCCCGCCGGTATATAGCAGGGGGCCCTGCAGGCCGAAATGTATGGAAGCCTCGCTGACCGGGGAGGAGGGGAGGGTGTATATGAAGAAGTTGCTCAACCCGGAGGCGCGGCCGCTGTCGATATAGTCCTTGTAATACCTCACATCGGAACGGGCGCAACCTGCCTGGCTGGCGCCGATGATTCCCACGCCCTCCCCGCACGCCAGGGGGTGCGCAAGCCCGGCGTCCTCCAGCGCCAGAGCCACCGAATAGCAGGTGGCCTTGGAGGCGGCGTCCAGCCGACCGAAGTTGGGGAACGGATCCGGGAGAATTTCCTTTATCCGGGGGGAGAATCCGCAATCCCCCACCTGGTGGGTTGCGCCGGACCCGGTTCTGGCGCAGCCATAGGACCGGTTGTCGATCCATCCAGCTCCATAAAGATCCGCCATGGCTTTATGTAACCTGCGAAAGAAGAAGGGCGGCGTTCACCCCTCCGAAGCCGGAGTTGGTGGAGAGAACGGAGGTGGCCCCCCCGAAAGGGCGCTGCTCCGGGAAGGCCCATCCTTTGGCCTCATCATCCACCGTGTCAAGATTGATGTTGGGTGGGGTGGCCCCATGCTCCAGGGATTTGAGGGCCACCAGCGCCTCCACCAGCCCGGCGGCGCCCATGGAGTGGCCCATGGCCCCCTTGAGTGAATAGACAGGGCTTGTCCTCTGCCCCAGCGCCCGTGTGAACGCCTTGATCTCCATGGAGTCGTTGAAAGCGGTGCCGGTGCCATGGGCGCAGATGGAGCCGATGGTTGTTCCATCGCCTCCCATCTCCATCGCCTTTCGTATGGCCAGGGCCAGGGGTTTGCCATCCCGGGACGGGCCTGTGATATGGTTTGCGTCGGCGGTGAGGCCCCAGCCTGCGATTTCCCCCATGATCGGGCGCCCTTCCTTTCTGGCTCTGGCGTCGCTCATCACCAGCGCATAACCGGCCGCTTCCCCCAGGGTGAGCCCTTTGCGGTTTTTGTCGAAAGGTTTGGCCAATGTCCTGTCCAGCGCCATCAGGGATGAAAAGCCGGAATAGACGAACTCCGAAACACTGTCGCAGGCCACCACCACCACGCAATCGGCGGCGCCGCTGGTGACCGTGGAGGCGGCCCTGGCCAGCGCGGCGCTGGCGGAGGCGCAGGCGGCGGAGATCACATATCCGCTGTCAGAAACACCCACAAGCTTTTGCGCCTTGGGAAGCAGGGAGGCCACCGTGCACTGGTTGAATTCGTCACTCCCCTGGGCCACCGCCCGCTCCAGCAGGTCGATCTCCCCTTTGGTGCTGGCCACGATCAGTCTGGCGTCGCGGGGGATGCCATGGCCCGGCTTTTCAAAAAGGCGCTTCAAAGCCTGGATGACCAGGGAGTCTTCCTTGCCGTATTCGATTCCGTCGATCAATCCGGCCTGATCGGATACAAAGGGCCGGGTGTCGAACCTCTCCACCTTTTTGAGCGCATGTTTTCCGGAGAGAAGGCCACTCCAGCATCTCTCCACTCCATGGCCATAAGGGGTGATGATATCGGCGGATACTATATACGCTTTTGTCCGGCTCAATGAAACTCCCCGTTTTTCCATCTCCTCCTGCACTCGTTTAGCAACGGGGGGGAGGCCATGCATGGCTCGCCATTTCGCTCCACCAGCAGCTCCACCGTATATCCGCTGCAGGCCAGGGCGCCGTTGGCCTTTATCAGCCTGTATTCGATGTTGATGCGGGCCCCCTCATGCCACACCAGGGAAGCCTGGATGGTGAACTCCTCGTCCAGATACAGCGATTCGAAATAATCGATATGCAGCTCGACAATGGGCGCCATAAGTTTGGCGTGAAAAAAATCGGTGTAGGATAGCCCGCACAGCCTCCCCAGCGCCGCAAAACCCTCTTCGAAATAGAGGGGGTATCTCCCGTGCCAGGCGACCCCCATGGGATCCACATCGCTGAACCGGACCCGGCTTTTCACCGATACGGTGATCGGCGCCGGCGCGTCAGCTTCGGTTTTGAAATATGTCTTGTTTTTTCTCCTCGCCATGGCGTGTCATGAAGCTGCGGCCTGGAGACCGAAGGAGAATATAAGGGAGAATTGGGCGATAGTCTCCGATTCCCTGGTGATATGCGCCTTGACAACGCATTCATCACCGGTGATCTTCTCGTCCTTTATCTTGCACTCTATCTCTTCACCCGGATGGACCGGCTGGAAGTATTTGGCCCGGACGACCTCCTTGAGGTGCATAGGCTCCTTTCTCCATTCCTCCAGCATCACTTGGACGCAGTGGATCTGGCTGATGCCTGGAAGGACTTTGTGGTCGGGAAAATGCCCCTGGAACCCTATGTAGTTTTCGCTGAACCGGAAATGGGCGCAAAGATTGTCATCGCCATTTCGAGCAAGGTCGCTCATGCTGCCGATGATTTCTCTTTTCATTCTACTCATAAACGTTAACCTTTTTATTGCGAATCACAAGCCGGTATCCCGATTTGATGTTGTCCAGAACGATTCCGCCCGTGTAAAGTTTTCCATTCTCCCAAAAACGCTCATGATAAGTCACGCGCCAAAGAAGAGAACCAGTCTTATTGTAGCGCTTTTTCTCCACCAGATACCCTTCTGTTCCTGCGAAGATAAAACGAGTCTTTCCTTTGTCTTCCTCGTCGAAAATAATCCTGTATTTTTCCTTTATAACACGCGCGTCCGGGGAGGGGGTGGTATGGAAATAGATTCTTCTCATATCCTCCACAATCGCCTGGGCAAAATCACCCCTGGCGGCCAGTTGCTCCACGGCGTATTTTTTGGTCACCCCATTTTTGTTTGCGGATATCTCGAATATTTTCAACCCCATGGGATTTAAACCGACAATCGTGAATTCCTCCCTGATTATATCGGCTTTTATCAGGCCTATGGTTGAAATCCGCTGGAAAAAACCGGGTTCGATAACCATGCTGTTCATCTGGCTGAACCGGTCCGGCAGTTTGCCACGAAAGTTTTCCACCATCCGGTGTGGATCCACCGAGATGTCCATGGGGGATAGTTCTGGCGCGACGAAAGGGGAGCTTTGGCAGCCCACGGCCACCAGCGCCAGGGCAATGGCCAGCAGCGGGGTGGTCTTCATGGCGCCATTTCCCGGTGGCCGGTCTTGCCCATCAACAGATCATACAGATAGGGGACGGCGAAAATGGAGGAGAGGTGGCCCGCCCCAACGCCTATAAGCATGGTGGATCCCGTGGAAAAGAGCGCAGGATGGCTGGCGAAAACCAGCACGCCCGCCCCCAGCAAGGTGGAAATGGCGGAAAAAGTGACCGCCAGCACAGTCCCCGTTTTCTGGCCGGACCGGCTTTTGTATGTCATGAAAATGCCGTAGTCCACACAAAGGCCCATCACCACGATGTAGGCCACCATGTTGGCCACATTCATCGAATGTCCGAACATGGTGAGGGTTCCCAGGATCCATATGGCGCTGGTGGCCACCGGGGCCAGGGCCACCAGTGTTTCCTTCATATTGCCCATGAACAAGAAGGTGAGCGCCACCACCAGGAAAACAGCCACCTTGGTCAAAACGCTCACATCGGCCAGGAACGCCCCGGAGAACAGCTTTTCCATTATGGCGCCGGAAACCAGGAAGCTGGAGGGGTGTCGCTGGCTGATTTCATCCAGGGGGCCCACATGTATTTCCAGGTCGGGAGCGAAGGTCAACACCTGATAGCCGCCTCCCTCCATCTTGCTGACAAACCTTCCGTAGATTTCCTTTATCGATTCATCATTCTCTTTGGCCGCCACTTCCAGCCGATCATAAGAGGCGGTGAGGCTTTGGAAGAAAGGATCGAAAGCGGATTTGGAAAACTTGTGTTTTTCCCCCTCCCGCGCCAGAATCTCCCGCAGTTTCTCCTCCTTGCCCCCGCGCCAGAATTCATTCCATCGAGCAAGGTTTTCCAGCCTTCGTTTCTTTGAAGGCCATAGCGGGGCCAGGCTGGAGACGTTGGGCGCCCCGATCGCCTCCACCGCCTCGGCGTATATTTTGTCGTTCACCTCAAGAGCGGTCTGCAGGTCATCTTCCTGCACCACCAGGATGGCCCGCTTCCTGGTTCCCCACAGATCCTTGAACCGATCTTCCGAATCGATTATTTTCTTTTCCGTTCCATCCACCCGAAGGATATTGTTCTCCAGTTTCACTCCCAGGGCGAAATAGAGCAGGATTAACGTGCATCCAAACCATATGAAAGTTGTGGCGCCGTTGGAAAAGTTATAGTCCACCGGCTCCTCCCCCTGGCGGCCTATCAGGCCCAGCTTTCCCTGGCCGGGAGTGATGAACTGGGGAAGGATCAGCATGGAAATCAAAAGAGCCAGCAGCACGCTGACGATGGAAAGGACCGCCAGCTGGTGGTATCCATCTATCTGGGAGAAGAAGAAGGCGAAAAACACCCCCACCGTGGTCAAGGCGCCGATAACAAGCGGCTTGGCCACAAGCTTGACGCCTTTTGCCGGGTCGCCGGTCATTTTGGCGGCGATGAAGACATGGATGCCATAGTCGATGGAAATTCCCGCTATCACCGCGGCCAGGCCGATGACGGAATAGGAAAGCTCGCCGAGGATGAAATATGAAATGTTTGTGGCGATCACCACCGCCGCCAGGGGGATGATGTATATGAGCAGCGCCCGATGATCGCCGATGATCACAAATATCAGGACAAGAAACCCGATGGAGGCGATGGCCACGGTGAGGCGGATATCCCTCTTGATCACATTTTCGTTGCTGAAGGTGTGGAAATGCCCGGCGATAACGCTGGAGGTTACATAGTCCGGCAGGCCGTCCAGGATCTGGTTCAGGTGGTTATACAGTTTCTCCGAGCCACGGATATCAGTCACCGCCACGGCGGCGTCGGCGATTATCATGATGTTTTGCAAATCGTGGCTGAAGAATTTCCCCTTGTCCACCTTCACATCGTGCCCGATGGAAGTGGAAAGAGTCTGCAGCTTTTTCAGCATTATCAGCTTCAGCCCCAGGGGGTCGCCCCGGGTCATGGAGCTATGGATTATTCCGCCAGGCCCCAGCATCCTTCGGTAGCTCTCCGCCAGGGCCAGGGAGACATATTCATTGCTGATTCGCGAGTCGACAGTGGCCATATCCTGTGGCGAAAAGGATTCGGCCAGGTCCTGCATCTGCCCCTCCATCATTTCGTCGATGGCCTCGTCGGACACGCCGGAAGTGATTTTTGTAAAGAATTCCGGGCTCATCGAGGAAACAAGGCTATCCACCACTTTTATCAGGTCATCCTTATCCATGGTGGGGTCGTTCAGTCCAATGGAGATAAGCACCTTGTTGGCCATGTTGGAACTGCGGAAAAACTCTATGTTCCTCACGATGGTGGGATGGTGGGGGATCATCAGCTTGATGTTGCTGTTGAATTTCACGAACATCATCCCCGCGCCGCTGGCGCCCACCAGGAAAATGAGCAGATACAGCGCTATTTTCCTGTTTTCGCTTATGCGGTCGTATAGACGGGAAAACCACCTATCGAACAAGGGCGTCTACCTCGAACACACGCAAGTCCTCTGGCGGCTTCAGCGACGTTCTGGTGAATATCAGGGTGGAGTTGTCTCCGCCAGCTTCGTCGATGACAATCTCCCGCAGATACTTTTCGTCCTCCTGCAGCTCGATGGTGACGCTTTTTATGGCTTTTCCCATCCCCTGGCTTTTTTTGGGGATGAACTGCAGGCGGATGGGAGATCGCTTCAGAAGCTTCACCTCGTAATCCTCCAGCAGGGAAAGGTATTTGCCGGTGAACCACGCGGTCATCTGGTTCAGGGCGGCGCCGAGCATCGGGTTGCTGGAAACGGCCATTTCCCTCGTCTGTCCCGTTTCCTCGTCCCACTGCCGCACGATCTGGCCTGTGATAAGGATGGAGTATCTAATAGGCTCGTCCACATGCCATGCCAGCTTGTCCGGCCGTTTCATATATATGCGTCCCTTCAGTTCCACCACATCCTGGAAGGCGGCAAGCTTTTTATGCTGGATGAATTCGGCGGATATCCCTTCGAGCTTGGAGACGCTCTGTTCCATGCGTTTTAAAGTGTCGGTGATTTCCGAGGACACAGCCGGGGCCTGGGCTATGGCATGAGAGGCGGACAAGGCCAGGGCGCCAAGAACCAGGACGATTGCCGCAACAGCGGAAGCGGCGGTGTGACCGGTCATTCTCTACGCTATGGTGACGGGCTTGTTCGATTTGGTCCAGACTTTGATCTCCCCTTCGGCCAGCATCTTGTCACCTTTGAATATCTGGCCGTTCACCACGGCGTATGTCCCGTTCACCTCGGCGACTTTGCATACGTCGATCCGCAAAGTGTCCCCCACCATGGCGGCGCCATATACCTTCACCTTGCTGGCGCCCACCAGGAAGGCTTCCCGCACCGTTTCCGGATTGCCGATGTTTTTATAGCCGTTGTGGGCCGCCATGGCCTGGGCGATCATTTCCAGATACGCCACTTCGTCCATGATTCCGTCTTTCCGGACAAACGCCATATCCTCGGAGATATGGGCCTCGACGCTGGTGGTATCCATGACGGTCAGCAGTTTGTCCACAATCAGCATGGGGGGCGCGTGGGGGACCAGGCCCCTGGCGCCGGCGGGCAGGGGCGCAGCCTGGCCCACATTGTCCTTGTTTTTCCAGCAGAGCGGATCCGAGGCCAGGTAATCGCCGGTAACCTGATATGCGGCGCCCCGGCAGCCATAGCAATGCTCCAGGTCTTCGCAATCCCGGCATGGGCCCTTGATATGTTGCTTGTAGTTCCGAAGCTCGTCCATCACCTTGCTTTTGCCGATGATATCGGCCAGGGGGCGATCCTTGACGTTGCCCACGGGAATGGTGACCCCCACGCAGGGGGTGACGTCTCCCACGGAATTGACCACGCAGGAGTATTGGTGACGCAGGCATTTGGCCCCGACCAGTGGGGGCTGCGGCTCCCAGTCAAAACCGTAGGTTTTGTCGATTTCCGCCAAACGATAAAAGAGCCTGGAGATCTTGTCTGGATCCACCTCCATATCCGCGTTGATTTTGGCGTTGCCCTGGGGGGTGATCATTTCGAAATAGGGGGTCATCCCCTGGTTCCTGATCCACTTCCACAGTTCCTCTAGTTCGTCAAAATTACTCTTGCACATGATGGTGCTGACACCGAGAGGCTTGGTGTCGGAGGGGTAGCCCGCTTTTTTCAAGGCGGCGAAAGCGGAGTGGATCTGGGTGAACGCCCCTTTTTTGCCGCAAAGCTCGTCCTGGATATTCTCGACAAAGGAGTTGCATTTCAAGACCACGCTCACATCGTTCTCGAAAAGCTTTGCCGCCGCAGCATCGGTCATCCTGGCGCCG
>JAOUPQ010000280.1 GCA_029879765.1 Nitrospinota bacterium
TCTCCGAGTTGGTCTGCATCCTGTCCAGCGCGTCGTGGACCACATTGAACGCGGTGCCGAGGTTGCGCGACAGCACCTGGCCATTCACGGAAGCGGCCTGCATGGCGGTGACTCCCAGAATCCCCACAGACATAACAACCAGGGATACCAGGATCTCCAGCAGGGTGAAACCGGGCCGACTTTTGAAAACCCTTGGAATTCTAGAGGCGGGGCCGTTTTGGAGGTGAATCCCGCTTTCCCGCCATTTGGCTTTTACTATATTCATCTTCAACCTCGCTCCAGGACAAACCTGTGGCGGGGAATGGGGATGACCTTAATATAGAGGAACGGGGGGGAATGTGTTAGGACAAATGTCCACTACATGCAATTATTTTATTTCTATCCGCCAAAACAGCGGATTACAGCCTCATCGGCATCACGATGCAGATAAGCCCAGGGTCATCCGGCGATTTCACCATCACCGGGCTCAACTGGTTCTGCAGCCGCAGGACCACTTCCTGGTGGCCGATAATATTCAATATATCAAGCAGATAATAAGCATTCAGTCCCACCACAAACTCCTGGCCGGAGTATTCTATGGCCATCTCGTCCCTGGCCTCGCCGATCTCCCCACCCTCGCTCAAAAGCTCCACTTTCCCTTCGGTGAAGGTGAACCGGATCATATGGGACTTCTCGTCCGCCAGCTGCACGACCCTCCGCAAGGCGTGGATGAACTCGGCCACCGGCAGTTTCGCCTCGCCGGAAAACTCTTTCGGGATCACCTGCTCATAGTTGGGATACGCCCCCTCAATAAGCCGGATGGCCAGCACCTGGGCGCCCTTTTCGAAAATGATATGGTTGTCGTGGCGATGGAACTTGAGGACCTCATCCTCTTCCCCCTCCGCCTGAAGCTTGGACAGCTCGGCGATCGCCTTTTTCGTAATTATCGTCTTCTCCGGGTTCTTGACCTTGAACGCCCCTTCCCTCTCTATGAACGCCAGCCGGTGGCCATCGGTGGCCACCATCCGCACTTTTGTGGCGCTCACCTCCATCAGGGCGCCGTTGAGCGTCATCCGGGTCTCGTCCTGGCTGATGGCGAAACTGGTCTTGCGGATCATTTCGGAAAGCATTTCCCCATCCAGAGGCGTCAGGCTGGCCGAATCGTAGCTGGGGAACGCCGGGAAGTCGGCCGGGTCTATGGTGGCCAGGTTGAACTTGGATTTGCCCAGGATAATGCGGCAGCGAGCGTCGTCGTCCAGCTTCACCACCACATCGCCCTCCGGCAACTCCCGCACGATGTCGTGCAGCTTCTTGGCCAGCACCGTGGTCTTGCCGGGGGTGGTCACCTTCGCCTTGAACCGGCCCTTGAGCCCCATATCGAGGTTGGTGGCGTACACGGACACACTGCCATCCTTCGCCTCCAAAAGCACGTTGGAAAGAATCGGCATGGGGCCCTTGGATGAGGCCACAGAATGAGCCCTCTGCAATGCCCGCTGGAACTGGCCGCGTTCGATTGTAAATTCCATATTGCTCCCCGCTAAGTGATGGCCACATCAATATATGTATTTCAGTGGATTTAAACCACAGTCTTTGTCTTTATCAATACTGCGACAAAATGTCTTAAAAGTCTATCAATTTCAGTTTAAGGTGTCAATTATCCCAAACCGGATTGATCGGAGGAGAAAGGCCTGTCTTTTCACCTAGTTTGGTGTCTGGGAGGAACCGGAAAACTTGGCCGGGGCAGGGTCAAACCCTCATTCCGGCTTGGCGGGTCGCGTTCCGACCACGGTCCGTTTAACATTTTTCGGCAACGGGCGCAGGCTGGTTGCTCCCTTGCTCCTCTCTTCGGCGCATTCCTTCAGGATTTCATCCTTCCTAGCCAGTGTTTCCTCCACCATTTTCCTGTCCCTGAATCGAGCTATGGTGGTTTCATCGATAATGGCCCCGCTAAGGTCTGGCTGATCCACCCATTGTGGCTCCGGATCATCCGGTTTCTTTATTAATTTATGAACGCGGTAAGGTTTGAAATTAGCTTTCCGCAAATCGGCGCATCGGAAGTTGACGCCAAACAGATCCGCCGAGGCGAGATTGGCGCCCTGCAGATCGGCAAAGGAAAGATCGGCCCTGGCCAGAAAGGCGCCTTCAAGATTTGCCCTCCGCAGGTTCATACCGGCAAGATCGGCCCCGATCACCCATCGGTAATAATCCATCTGGCTCTCCAGCGTTTTATCCTTTTCTCTTTTAGAGAGTTGCGCCCCCAAAAGATTGGCGTCGTTCAGATTTGCCCCTCGCAGATTGGCTTGCGAGAGATCGGACCATGCAAGATTGGCGCTAAACCATGGCGATAGAGCTGATTCATGATTAATGATGTAGTGGGAGAAACCGCAGAATAACATAGTTATAAAAGCGGAGACGATGATGGAGAAGGGAGCGCCAAAAGATCTGATCCGCCATATCACTACTTTCTCTCCCCCTGCGTTTCGCAGAGTCATGATGGCGATATAGAAAATCAGATATCCAAAGCCAACGGCGATGGCGATAAATCCCGAATGAGCCAGGGAGAACACTTCATCATGGCGCGTAAGATAGCGAAACCAGAAATATCCCAGGGTGATGGGAACCACCATCCATGCAGTTACGATCGACAAAATGACCTGCAATGTCCATAGGGGAGAGCGAGGATCCTCACTAAAGAAGTATTTAATATACTCGACAAGGAAGGAACGGAATTTACTGAAGCTCCAGATAAATTGTGGTGGATTCCCCTTCAGGCGCTTAAAAGAAAGTAGAACAAGGCTGTTGAGCAGCCAGGGGTACACCACTTTGTCGATGGTTCGCCCATCGGGAAAAACCGCCGGCAAGGTGGCCAAAGATTCCCACAGATGCTTGAGATAAAGGTGCAGGTAGATATATAGAGATAGTAGTAGAATGGGGGCGGCGATGAAAAAGCCTATCACCGGCACGTTGGCCTGCACCACCGGCAACTGCAGGGAGGAGGAGCCGAGAATAAGATCCGCATCGGTGGTGGTCGCCAGGGTCAGCCAGGAATATACACACGCCGCCAGAATCGAAAGAAAGATGGTTCGGGCGTTTTTCGAAGTCTCCTCCACAATCCCCACCGCCTGGAACTTCTGTATCTCCTCTGGCAACTGGGCGTTAGACACATCCGCCCCACCCAGCTGGATCGCCTGCAGATTAATTGATTTCTCCAACTTGGCCCTGCGCAAATCCGCATTGCGGAAACTAGCGTAACTTACAGTTGCATCTTGCAAATTCGCATCTTCCAAATTAGCGCCCTGAAAGTTAGCTCGAATAAGATTGGCATTCTGAAATTCTGCGGCTCTTAAATCAGCGTTCTGAAGACTTGCCATAAAGAGATCGGCTATATGAAGGTTGGCGCCATGAAGGTTGGCTTCTAAAAGTATAGAGCCCTCAAGGTTGGTTCCGGCAAGGATGGCGCCCTCAAGGTTGGCTTTAATAAGCATGGCTCCCTCAAGGTTGGCTCCCTCAAGGTTGGCGCCTTGAAGGATAGCTTCCCGAAGGTTAGCCTCCTGAAGGTTAGCTTCCATGATCCTTGCGCCGCGAAGGTTAGCGCCTTGAAGGCTGGCTCCCTTAAGGATAACTTGATCAAGTAAGGCACCCAGAAGGTTGGCTTCTCTGAGCATTGCGCCCACAAGGTTGGCGCCCTTTAGGTTGGCTCTCTCAAGAATGGCTCTC
>JAOUPQ010000070.1 GCA_029879765.1 Nitrospinota bacterium
CGTGGCCGTTTTCCGGGGCGCGGAACACCAGGATATCGCCTCCGATGCGTCCCTGGTTCACCCGCACCAGCTTCAGCCGCATAAGCTCCAGCAGGGCCAGGAACGTGGCCACCACTTCCCCCCGGTTGCGTCCGCTTTTAAACAAGCTATCGAACCGGCAATGCTCCACACTTTCCAGGACGGCCATTATCTCGTTGATCTTGTCCGTCACCGAGATTTCCTGCAAGGTGACAGAGATCAGCTGGGGGCCCTTGTAGTTATCCAGTATCTTTTTGAAAGCCTTCAAAAGCTCCAGGACATTGACCTCCAGCAGCAGGTCCCCTTCCTTCAATCCCAGGTCGGGCTGGGGCTGCCGAACGAACACCCTGGACTGCTCCATCTCCATGGTCTTCAGGGCCACGGCGGCTTCCTTTATTTTCTTATATTCCACCAGCCGGGCCACCAGCTCGTCCCTGGGGTCCTCCCCTTCTTCCGCCTCCTCCTCCTCCTGCTCATGCTTGGGCAGCAGCATGCGGGACTTGATATAGGTCAGGGTGGAGGCCATGACCAGGAACTCGCCGGCCACATCCAGATTCAGCGACTTCATCAGCTCTATGTATTGAAGATACTGCTCGGTGACCAAGGCGATGGGGATATCATATA
The DNA here is from genome assembly GCA_029879765.1 of Nitrospinota bacterium. Lineage (GTDB taxonomy): Bacteria > Nitrospinota_A > UBA7883 > UBA7883 > UBA7883 > JAOUMU01. The sequence continues at coordinate 643 of JAOUPQ010000070.1, forward strand.
TATCCACCTGGTGTTCCTTGATAAGATGTAACAGAAGGTCCAGGGGGCCTTCGAACACGTCGAGTTTTATGTTATATGTCATCGCCACTGCACAGAAATGAAACGGTCATTATATAGGAAATTATTTGGCTTGGCACAATGGCTTTTATATGTTTTGTGGGATGGCGGTTTGCGCCTTGGACATCAATCGGTTACAGGGATTAACAGCAGATGATGGAGCGGTTTACACTCTTTTTCCCATTGTGGGCGGTCCTTTTTTCCGGGCTGGCGCTTTGGTTTCCCCGGTTTTTCGCCAGCGGCGCGCCCGCCATAATCCCGCTGCTGGGGCTGGTCATGTTCGGGATGGGGGCCACCCTGACCGCGGCGGATTTCAAAAGAGTGCTCCAGTCCCCTGCGATAGTGGCCCTGGGGATGGCCCTGCAATATGGGGCCATGCCTTTTTTCGGGTGGATTATCGCCCGGACCATGGGTTTTGCCCCAGACGTGGCCGCCGGGATCATCATAGTGGGCTCCTGTCCTGGGGGAACCGCTTCCAATGTGGTGACATATCTGGCCAAAGGAAACCTGGCGCTGTCCATAACTTTAACCCTTTGCTCCACCCTGGCGGCGGTGGCGCTGACTCCCGCTCTCACCTGGGGATACGCCGGAGCGTGGATCGATGTCCCGGTGGCGGGGATGACATGGAGTGTTTTCAAGATAGTGTTGATACCAGTGGCCGCAGGGGTGGCGCTGAACACCTTTAGGGGCGAATGGACCGCCAAGGCTTCTTCAATTTTCCCGGCCATCTCCGTGGCGGCCATCGTTTTGATCATCGCCATCATCGTGGGGCTGAACGCCAACTCGCTTTCCGGTTCCATAGGGGCTGTGGCCATGGCTGTGATTATCCATAATATGCTGGGTATGGCCACCGGGTATTGGGTATCATATATTCTGACGCAGGACACCGCAGTCCGCAGAACCCTGGCTATCGAGGTGGGGATGCAAAACTCCGGTCTGGGGGTGGCCCTGGCGCTAAAATACTTCGGCGCCGCCGCGGCTTTGCCCGGGGCGCTGTTCAGCATATGGCACAATATCAGTGGCGCCACAATGGCGGCATACTGGACAAGGAAAGACTGATATGAGCAAGTTATCTAAAGCCCTGAAAGGCTGTATCCTCGGCGCCGCCGTGGGCGATTCGCTGGGGCTCACAGTGGAGGGGATGACCCGCACCCGCCAGGCCAGGATGTTCCCCCACATCACCGGCCACCGGTTTTTGGGAAAGCGGGGGATGGTATCCGACGATACGGAGCACACATTGCTGGTGGCCCAGGCCCTGACGGCCAGCGGAGGGGAGCTGGAAGCTTTTCCTGCGGATCTGGCCCGGCGGCTGAAATGGTGGGTGGCGGCGCTGCCAGCGGGCGTGGGGCCAGCCACGTTGCGCGCCTGCCTGCGGCTGCTGATCGGATTTTCCCACAAGAACAGCGGCGTGTTTTCCGCCGGCAACGGCCCCGCCATGCGAAGCGCCATCATCGGCGCGGCATATGGTCATGATCCGGAAAAAATGAAAAGCCTGGTGCTGGCCTCCACCCTTATAACCCATAAAGATCCAAAAGCGTTCTATGGCGCCCTGGCTGTGGCGCAGATGGCGGCGTTTTCCGCCCAGGGCGGGTTGAGTCATCCACAGGATTTCCTCCGAACCATGGCTGAGTCTCTGGAGGAATATGACTCCTCCGAGTTTATCAGCCTTTGCGCCAAAGCGGCCCAAAGCGCCAAGGCCGACCATAGCGTGGCCAGGTTCCTGGAGACCATGAACCAGCCGGAGGGGGTGGGCAATTATGTCTACCACACCGTGCCGGCGGTCCTGCAATGCTGGTTCCGCCGCCCGCTGGATTTTCGTGGGGCGGCGCTGGAGATGGTGCGCGCCGGAGGAGACACGGACACCTCCACCTCCATCCTGGGGGCGATCATCGGCGCTGGAGTTGGAGAAGCCGGCATACCGGAAGAATGGGTGGATGGCCTGATGGAATGGCCCCGCACTGTGGATTGGATGCGCAAGGTGGCGGTGACGCTGGCCGAGTCTGTGGAATCGGGAGAACCGACGACCCCACCGGGAGTGAATCCAATGTCTGTTCTGGCGCGGAATGCGTTCTTTATGGGTGTGGTGCTGGCCCATGGATTTCGCAGGGCTGCGCCCCCTTACTAGCCCCAGCCGATGAGCCGCAATTTCTGGATCGCTTTGCTGACCCATGAGGAGTGGGAGCGGTTTGTGGCCGATGGGGCGCGCATCCTTTCATTCCCGGCAAGAAGAAGAAAAACAGCGGATAAAATCCTTCCCGGCGATGTGATCCTGATTTACGTCAAGGACATTTCCGCCTTCACCGCCGCAGTGGAAATGACAGTTCCCCAAACACAAGACAGGGAGGGGGGTTCCCAGCCTTCTGTTTCCACCCGGTCCATCGTTATTTTAGACCCTGTATCGGCCATCAATCCCATCCGGATAAAGGAGAGCCTCACCATTTTTCATGGCGCTCAGGAAAAGGCTTCCTGGACCGAGTATTTCCGCCTGTCTCCTGCGCCCTGGCCCAGGGCGGATGGGGCCATGATCCTGCGGGCAATACGGCAGGCCGGAGCGGGAGAATCGGACAGGGGAACGACAAAATATATTCAATTAGGAGAATTAGGTTCCGCATCCGTTCCTCCTCTGCACCATAGCGCTGGATATGGAGAGGGTGTATTGCAGGGGGCGAGGCTCCTGGCCATCGCAGGAAGAGCGGAGGGATGCCTGGCCTGGATCCGGCCCGCCCTGGCGGCGGAAGGAGGATTGGCGCCGGATCCGATTCCGGAAAACCTGCCCGACGAGTTGCTCCGGTTCATCGAACCACTGGAGGTGGCATGGTTCGCGGAAGGGAAACTGAAGGCGGCGTTCGCCATAGTGGCGCCCGGCGCCATCGTCGACGCCATCGGCAGGCTGGCGGATCTGGCGGTGGTCTGTGAAGGACCGGCGCCTACCTTGTATATCGTCGCCGCCCGGGAGCTGGCCTCCCAGGCAAAGGCCCATGCCATGCGGCCCTTCATGAGGCTGGCCATCACCAGGAAGAGGATCAGGCTTCTTTTCGTCCCGATGGAGGCTTTGCGGCCAGATGGCTCGCATGGGTTATTGGCAAAGATCGCGGAAAATTGTATTATCGATGATACGGAAAAACTGGAGTGATTAAGCCATGATTCATTATTCCTCTGTTCCCCCGCGTTATATCTTTTCTCTCCTTGCCGTCTTTCTTTTCCTTCTGCCATGCTGGGCTGGCGCCGAACTTCCCGCATACAACACAAAAATCCCCACAACTTTCACAGGCCACCAGCAGCGCCATAAGGCGCCGGGAGCGGGAGAATTTGATGTCTACGTCTCCGGCCCGGAAGAGGCAAAGGGGGCTATCGTAATGATCCACGAATGGTGGGGGCTTAACCCGCACATTAAGGGGCTGGCGGATCAGCTGGCCATGCTGGGATACCGCGCATACGCCGTGGACCTGTATGACGGCAAGCTGACCGACGACCCTGATATGGCCGCCACTTATATGAGAATGAACGACGCCACCTCCTCCATGTCAAAACTGAAAACCACCATCGCCATGGCCCATGAAAAACATGGCAAGGTGGCCATCATCGGCTGGTGTTTCGGCGGGGGATGGTCCCTGAAAGCCTCGCTTGCGGCGCCGGAAATGGTGGACGCCACGGTGGTGTATTATGGCGCGCTGGTCAACGACCCGGCCCTGCTGAAAAAGCTGCGCGGCCCGGTGCTGGGTATCTTCGCCACCCAGGATAAGTGGATAACTCCGGACAACGTGGCGGCGTTCGAAAAAGGGCTTGCGGTGGCGGGGGTCAAGCATACGGTGAGGTCATACGAGGCGGACCACGCTTTCGCCAACCCCTCCGGCGACATGTTCCAGCTGGAGAAGGCCCGGGACGCATGGCGGATCACCCTGGAATTCCTGGACAACACATTGAATGCGGAAGGCGGGAAATGAGTTAATGGACGAGGAAACCACCCGTCGCGGATTTTTCAAACATGGAATGCGGGGCCTCTTCGCCGCGGGGCTGGGCGTGGGATTTTATAACACCACCTCCTATGGGGTGCAGTTGCAGGAAGTCACTATAAGGATAAGGGATCTGCCCAGGCGCTTTTCCGGTTTCACTATCGGCCTGCTTAGCGACACCCACGCCTCCATGATAGCCAACAACGGCCTTTTCGAGGAGGCGGCGCGGTTGATCATGAGCAAACGACCGCAAATGATAACTCTCACAGGGGACTATATTTCCGGCTCCACCAAGTTTCTATCCTCTTCAATAGGAAAGTTCCGACAGGACTACCTGGACCAGTTGGTGGATTCCTTCTCCGCATTGAAGGCGCCCATGGGGATATACGCAGTTTTGGGCAACCACGATTTCTGGAGCGGCCCAAAAGCGTTGGAGAGTATCAGCGACGGATTTTCCAGAAAGCTGGGGGTGACTTGGCTGCGAAACCGGAACCTGCGGCTGGAAAAGGAAGGGGAGGCGATCAACCTGCTGGGAGTGGACGACTACTGGCAGAACAGCTGCTCTCTCCACCGAGCATACCAGGGCCTGAACCACGACTCGGTGAACATCATGCTCTCCCACAACCCGGATATCAACGACGATGTGCTGCCCCAGATGCGGATAGACCTCATCCTCTCCGGCCACACCCATGGCGGACAGATATATCTTCCCGTCATAGGGTGCCCGGTGGTCCCCAGCAAATTCGGCCAGAAATATATCGCAGGGCTGGTGCGCGATGGCGAAAGACAGACCTATATCACCAGGGGTGTGGGGCACCTTATGGCGCCGATCCGGATCAACTGCCCGCCGGAAGCCACCATCATCACTTTGGAGAAAGCCGCATGAGCGCAAATCACTATACCCAGGGACAGATTACCCTGATCCAGGGTGACCTGACCGCCCAGGACACCGACGCCATCGTCAATCCATCCAATACCAGCCTATATCTGGGCGCGGGAGTCTCCGGGATTATTCGCGCGAAGGGGGGCGACCAGATCCAGGCGGAAATGGACAAGCTTGGCGGATGCCCGGTGGGAGGCGCCAAGGTGACCGGCGCTGGAAAGCTGAAGGCGCGGTATGTGATCCACGCCGTGGGCCCCCAAATGGGAGAAGGGGACGAGGACGCCAAGCTGAAAAGCGCCACGGTGGAGTCTATGAAAAGAGCGGCTGAACTGGGATTGATGTCGATAGCCTTCCCCGCCATCTCCACCGGGATATTCGGCTATCCCATGGACCGATGCGCCAGAGTGATGATCGGCGCGGCGCTGGATATCTTCCACTCCGGCCAGGCGGGCAGCGTGATGAAGGTGGTGTTCTGCCTATGGGGCGCCGAAGCCTTCGAACTGTTCAAACGGGAGCTGAGCAAGCGCTAGTCCGTCTCCGAATAGGTCTTTTTCTTCGAAACCAGCCTGGTCACCCCGGCGCGCAGGAACTTGTCCACTTCCCTGGCGCACTCTCGCCCTTCGGATATGGCCCACACTACCAGGGACTGCCCCCGGCGCATATCCCCCGCCGCGAACACCTTCTCCACAGATGTGCGGTAATTGTCGTCTGTCTTCACATTGCCGCGCTCATCCTTCTCCACGCCCAGCTGGTCCAGCATCCCCTCGTGCTGCGGATGCAGAAAGCCCATGGCCAGAAAGACAAGCTGCGCCTTAAGACGCCCCGCCGAACCTTCGATCTCGGAAAACTTGTTCCCCTGCCAGTCCAGCCGGACGAAATCCACCCCAGACACAGCCCCGGCGCCATCGTCCACGAACTGCTTGGACATTATCGACCAGTCCCTCTCGCATCCCTCCTCCTGGGAAGTGGAGGTGGAGAGCATGCGCGGCCCAGGATGGGTGGGCCATGGTGTCTGGTCGGTCCTCCCCTCCGGTGGCTTGGGCAGAAGCTCTATCTGCGTCACGGACCTGGCTTTCTGGCGGATGGAGGTTCCCACACAGTCGGACCCTGTGTCCCCTCCGCCGATGACCAGCACATCCTTGCCGGTGGCCAGTATCTCCGTATCTTTTGGCACATCCTTGCCCGCCACGCGGCGGTTGCTCTGGACCAAAAACTCCATGGCGAAGTGGACCCCTTTGAGGCTGCGGCCCGGAATGGGCAGGTCGCGAGGGATGGTGGATCCCCCCGCCAGCACCACCGCGTCGTAATCCGCCAGCAGGCTGGAGGCCTGGATGTCGAATCCAATGTTTACACTGGCGCGAAACTCGATCCCTTCCTGTTTGAGCACATCAATACGCCGGTCGATGACCTCTTTGCCCAGTTTGAAATCCGGGATGCCATAGCGCAAAAGCCCGCCAATCTCGTCGGCTCTTTCGAACACCGTCACCAGGTGGCCAGCCTTGTTTATCTGGTCCGCCGCGCCCAGGCCCGCAGGCCCACTGCCCACCACCGCCACCTTTTTTCCGGAGCGAATCTTCGGGGGCTTCGGTTTCACCCACCCCATTTTGTAGGCGTGCTCTATGATGGAAAGCTCGATGTTCCGTATGGCCACCGGATCCTTGATCAGGCCCAGCACGCAGCCGGACTCGCAAGGGGCGGGGCATATCCTGCCGGTGAACTCGGAGAAACTGTTGGTGCTGCTCAGCGAGTGATACGCCTCCTCCCACCTGTTCCGGTACACGTGGTCGTTGAAATCGGGCATGATGTTGTGCAACGGACAACTGGGATGGCAAAAGGGGGTGCCGCAATCCATGCAGCGCGCTCCCTGTTTCTCCATCTCCTCTTTCGACAGAGGAACCAGGAACTCGAAAAAGTCCTGGGTCCGCTCCTCCACCGTCTTGTAGCCGTGGGTCTTGCGCTCAATGTCCCTGAATCCGCCCTTTTTTCCCATTACGTTTCCTTATCTCTCAGGCCCAGTCGGCGATCAGCCTTCTATGGCCACTTCTTCTTGATCTGGCTTGACGGAGACGTTCGCCATTTCCGCCAGGGCCCGTTTATAATCGATCGGCATCACCTTGATGAATCGTGGGACCGTCTGCTCCCACCGGGCGAGGATATCCGCCGCCATCGGGCTTTCCGTGTACTGCTGGTGTCTTGAGATCATCTCTTTTATCTCGGCGATCTCCCCGTTATCCTCCAGCTTCTCCAGCTCCACCAGTCCCATGTTCATCCTTCCCTGGGCCGATCCGTCCAGATCCAGGATATAGGCGATTCCGCCGCTCATCCCTGCGGCGAAGTTCTTCCCGATAGCGCCCAGGATGACCACCTTTCCGCCGGTCATATATTCGCATCCATGGTCGCCCACTCCTTCCACCACCACCCGGGCGCCGGAGTTTCGCACGCAGAACCGCTCTCCTGCGATACCGCGAATATAGGCCTCACCGCTGGTGGCGCCATAGAAGGCCACGTTGCCGCAGATGAAGTTCTCGCTCGGTTTCATCTTGCTCACCCTGGGTGGATACAGGATGGCCCTGGCTCCGGAGAGCCCTTTACAGAAATAGTCGTTGGTCTCCCCTTCCAGCTCCATGGTCAGCCCCCTGGCGCCGAATGCCAGGAAGCTTTGTCCGGCCGACCCTTCCAGCTTGAACCGGATGGTATCGTCCGGCAGGCCTTCCTCGCCATACTTTCGCGATATCTCGGAGGAGAGCATGGTTCCTGCGGTCCGGTTTATATTGCGGATTTTGAAAGTGGCGCGAGTCTTCTCCCCTTTTTCCAGGGATCCCCGGGCGGCCTCGATAAGCTGGTTGTCCAGCGCTTTTTCCAGGCCGAAGTCCTGGGGTTCGCACTGGTAAGTGGGCCTTCCGTTGGAAGGCTCCACAAACAAAAGCCGGTCCACGGTCATGGTCCTGGCTTTCCAATGGGCTATATTCTCCTTCTTCTTCAGCATATCGGCGCGTCCCACCATCTCGTTGACGGTCCTAAAGCCCAGCCGCGCCATATACTCCCGCAGGTCCCGCGCGATGAAGTGGAAAAAGTTGACCACAAAATCCGCCCTGCCGGTGAAAGCCTTTCGCAACTCCGGATCCTGGGTGGCCACACCCACCGGGCAGCTGTTCAGATGGCACTGTCGCATCATAACGCACCCCATGACCACCAGCGCCGCCGTGGCGCAACCCCACTCCTCGGCGCCCAGCAAGGTGGCGATGGCCACATCCCGCCCGGTCAGGATCCGTCCATCGGTCTGCACAACTATCCTGCCGCGCAGCCGGTTCCGCACCAGGGTCTGGTGGGTTTCCGCCAGGCCGATCTCCCAGGGGAGCCCGGCGTGTTTGATGGAGGACTGGGGCGAGGCGCCGGTGCCGCCGTCATGGCCGGAGATCAGCACCGCCTCGGCGAATCCCTTGGCCACACCCGCGGCGATGGTGCCTACGCCGGTTTTCGAAACCAGCTTCACGTTGATCCGCGCCTTGTTGTTGGCGTTCTTCAGGTCGAAGATCAGCTGGGCCAGATCTTCTATCGAATAGATGTCGTGATGTGGCGGGGGGGAGATAAGCCCCACTCCCGGGGTGGAATGCCGCACCCTGGCGATAATATTGTCCACCTTCTTGCCGGGCAGATGGCCCCCTTCGCCAGGCTTGGCGCCCTGGGCCATCTTTATCTGCAGCTCGTCCGCGTTCACCAGATAGTTGGAGGTGACCCCGAACCTGCCGGAAGCCACCTGCTTTATGGCGGAGCGGGCCGAATCTCCATTCGGCAGGGGTTTGTACCTTTCAGAGTCCTCTCCCCCCTCGCCGGAGTTTGATCTGGCGCCCATCCGGTTCATGGCAATGGCCATGGTCTCGTGGGCTTCCTTGCTTATGGAACCAAAACTCATGGCCCCGGTGAAGAATCGCTTGACTATCTCTTCTTCCGGTTCCACCTCGCTTAGGTCCAGAGGTTTTTCCGCGAAGTTGAAATCCAGAATCCCCCGGATGGTGTTCATCTCCTCCGGATGATAGTTCACCAGCCGACTGTACTTTTTGTACATGTCATAATCCCCCGTGCGGGTGGACTGCTGGAGCAGGTGTATGGTCTCCGGATTATAGGAGTGGCGCTCCCCTCTGGCGCGCCATGCGTATTGTCCGCCGGGTTCTATGGGCACTTCGCCGCTCTCGTCGTCGTCCGGGAACGCGTATCGATGACGGCGCATGCTCTCTTCCTCGATAATGTCCAGGCCTATTCCGCCCAGTCGGGAGACGGTGCCTGTGAAGTATTCGGCCACCATTTCCTCCCCCAGCCCCACCGCCTCGAAAATCTGGGCGCCGATGTACGACTGCAGGGTGGAAATCCCCATCTTGGACATTATCTTTAGCACACCTTTGCTGATGGCTTTTATAAAGTTTTCCCGAACTTTATCACCGGGAAGCTCTTTGGAAAGCTCCCCGCGCAGGCGCATGTCCTCCAGGGTTTCGAAGGCCAGGTATGGATTGACCGCATTGGCGCCATATCCCAGGAGCAGGGCGAAGTGGTGAACTTCCCTGGCTTCGCCGGTCTCCACCACAATGCCGCAATTTGTCCGTTTCTCCGCCCGGATCAGATGATGGTGCACGGCGGACTGGGCCAGCAGAGAGGGGATGGGCGCCATTTTGGAATTTACTCCCCGGTCGGAGAGGATCAGGGCGTTCACTCCGTCGTCCACAGCCGCTTCCGCTTCCGCCCGGATGCGCTGCAACGCCTTTTCCAGCCCACCCTTCACTCCCGCCTCGAACAGGATGGAGATGGTGCGGGATTTGAATCCTTTTTTATTTATCCGGCGCAACCGCTCCAGCTCGTCGTTGGTGAGCACGGGGGTGTGGATCTCTATGACCCGGCAATGGTCCTCGGTTTCCGCCAGGATATTGCGCTCCGCGCCGATGAAGGAAATCAACGACATCACCGATTTTTCCCTGATGGAATCGATGGGCGGATTGGTGACCTGGGCGAAGTGCTGGTAGAAATAGTTGAACAGCGACTGGGCCTGGCTGGAGAGCACGGCCACCGGCGTGTCGCTTCCCATGGACCCGATCGGCTCGCTTCCATTGACAGCCATCGGCTCCAGGATCACCCTCTCGTCCTCCATGGTGTAGCCGAAAGCGGCCTGGCGATGGGTGAGGGTTTCATGGTTTGGCTGGTGGGGCGAAGGCACCGGATCCAGCTGGCTGAAAAGCAGCTTGTTTCGGCGCAACCATTCTCCATAGGGGCGCCTTTCTGCCAGTTTCTTTTTCACCTCGGCGTCGGGGATAATCCTCCCCTCCTCCAGGCTGGCCACGAACATGCGGCCAGGCTGCAGACGGCCCTTGAGGATGATCGTCGCGGGATCGATTTCTATAGCGCCCGCTTCCGATCCCATCACCAGGACGTTGTCATCGGTCAGGCAATAGCGCGAGGGGCGCAAGCCGTTTCTGTCCAGCGTGGCTCCGATAATCTTGCCATTGGTGAAGGCGATGGAAGCCGGGCCATCCCATGGCTCCATCACTGTGGCGTGATATTCATAAAGAGCCCTTTTGAAATCGCTCTCGTCCCGGCCATCGCCCCACACCTCGGGGATCAGCATCATCATGACGTGGGGCAGCTCCCGGCCCCCCAGGGTCAAAAACTCCACCACAGTATCGGTTATGGCCGAATCGGATTGGGCGTCATCAATTATGGGGAGAAGCGCCTCCAATTCCTCATCGGTGAAAAGCTCCGACTTGAAAAGGGACTGGCGGGTTTTCATCCAGTTCACGTTGCCACGCAGGGTGTTGATCTCCCCATTGTGGGCCATATAGCGGAAAGGCTGGGCCAGGGGCCAGCTGGGGAACGTGTTGGTGGAATATCGGCTGTGGACCAGGGAAAGCGCCGAGGTCATCCGCTCGTCCCGCAGCTCGGGGAAATAGTCGTTCACCTGCCAGGCGGTCAGCATTCCCTTGTAAACAATGGTCCTGCAGGAAAGAGAGACCACATAATAGTCCTTCGCGGCCGCCGGATTTTTGCTCAACACCCATTGTCTGGCCCGTTTGCGCAGCACGAACAGCTTTCGCTCCATCACGTCCTGGCTCTCCGGCTGGCCTTCCCATCCCACAAACACCTGTTCGATGTAGGGCTCGACCTTCCTCACCATGGAACCCAGGCCGCTGTTATCCACCGCCACAGGGCGCCACCCCAGGACGGCAAGGCCGGAGCCTTTGACGCATTCGCTGAAAGCCTCTTTGGCCAGGTCTTTTTCCGTCTGGCCATGGCCCATGAAAACCAGGCCGGTGGCGTATTCCCCTTCGGGTGGCAGGGTAAGGCCGATTTCGGCGCAAACCACTTTCAGGTAGTCGTGGGGTATCTGCAGCGTGATGCCGGCGCCGTCGCCGGAGTTCTTCTCGTCGCCCACGCCCCCCCTGTGCTCCAGGTTTTCCAGGATTTCAAGGCCCTTTTTGATCACCCAGTGGGATTTGACGTTCTTCAGGTCGGCGATGAAACCCACACCACAGGAATCGTGCTCAAATCCAGGATCGTACAATCCCTTGGCGTTTTTCTTCTCCATACTCTCTCTTTTTCGTTTATCGGGTCCAATTCCGTCAACTTGCCATCGTACTTTTGCGATAGTGGAAACCCGGGCGCCATATCAATAGCCCCAAGCTCTTCGCGCGAGTCTGTACAAGAAGCCTTTTAAGCCGGACGGAACAAATGTAACTTTAAATTGTAGCCCATTATATATAAATCTGGATTTAAAACTCAACATTGGTGATTTATACCATTTGTTATCATATGCTTTCCGCTTCCGGCGGGCATGGATGAGCCTCCAAGAAACAGCAAATCTCATTTATATCCATGCGTTGCCCACCCCCCCGCAAACAGATATTGACCTTTCCTACCGACAGCACGGCAAAACCAACTATTTTCATACTTTTCCCTGCCATGATACTGCTTACTTTACTTTGATACAGACGTATGTTATGTTACCGTCTGTCGCAACAATATTACATGCAGGCGATTTACGCCGGGGGGTACGGCGATCCGCCTGTTCGCAATTTGGTGGGTTCTTCGCAAAAACTTATTGAAAGGGTATCGCCATGGCACAAATCACTTTTCCCAAAACAGGTCTTTCCCTGGATCAGATTAAAATCAGCCCTGACGTGGATCAG
>JAOUPQ010000281.1 GCA_029879765.1 Nitrospinota bacterium
TTGCTGATTTGTGTTCAACGAGCCAAAATATCAATCTGTTATGATTATTCACATATCCACAAGGTGGGCGTAACATCTCTGTAACCTGGGTTGTGTATCATATACTCAGCGCCGAACATCCGAAAGGCCACAGGGAAAGTGGAACAAGTAACTTGTGGCAGGCAAAGCGGTAGAACGAAAAAACAACTTTTTAGGAGAACAGGATGACTCGATGGGGAAAGTGGATAGCCATAACGCCTTTGGTCTTTATGATGACTGTAGCCGCATCGGCCCATGCAGGCAAACCAAAGCCCAAAATCGTATGGAGTGAAAACAACTCGAGTCTTGTGTTGTTTGGCGATATGAGGTTCCGGCACGAGACCGATAGCGAGGAGCATGATGGCAAAGCGGAGAGGAATCGGGATCGTGACAGGCTCCGTCTGCGCCTTGGGTTGACGTACAATCTAAACGAAGTGGTTAGTGTCGGAGCCAGATTGGCCACGGAGGCGGACGACGACCACTCCACCAACCATAACTTCGGCATTATTAAAGGAGGCGCGGCGGAATCCGCCTTTGGCCTGGACAAGGCCTTTATAAAAATCAACCTGACACCTGCCTGGTTGTGGATGGGGAAAAACAGCAACCACACCTGGGATGTCACTCACCTGACCTGGGATCCGGACCTGATTCCGGAAGGGATCGCCATGGGTGCAGAGTTCGGTGATGTGTATAAAACCAATATCTTCGCTGGATACTATCTGCTCAACGAGACAGGCTATGATGATATGGACGACACCATGCTGGCCTATCAGGCGACTTTCGAATATGCCAGGAACTACTCGATCAAAGTGGCGGTGGGTGGATATGCGCTCAACGACCGGGCCCCCACCGAAGGGGAGGATCCTTTTCCCGTGCCCGGAGGCACAGCCAGCTACAATCACGCCATGGTGGAGCTGGGCGGAAAAGATTTGCCACTGTCGCCGGTCATCGGGGCCCAGTTTGTTTCCTCCAATGTGGATATTGAAAAGCATATCGGCGATGGAGGGAAAGACTCGGACCGGCAGGCAACAGTGGTGTATGTAAAGGTCAAGCGGGAGCCCGTCACCGTGATGTTCTCCGTTTGGGATGTGGGGTATGCCGGCGACACGGCTCTGGGCGAATTCAATGCGGACGAATTCGCCAAGACAGGCAACTTCACAGGATGGATATTGTCGGTGAAGGGGGAGGTATATGAAGACTTTTCTATAGAGGCCAAGTACTTTCAGCAGGAGGTGAAGAACGATGCGATAAACCCGCCTTTCGCCGGAGACGCCCAGTTGGGCAAAGGGAACAAAAGAACCAGGACCCAGCTGAACTTTGTTGTGAAATTCTAGCGGGCGCCACAGGTGTAGAATAAACTGGATCTGAATAAAAGGAGAGATGGAGATGAACAGGACCCTGATGACTTTGATGGTATCGAGCATGCTGGCCTTCGCCGGTGGCGCCATAGCGTTGGAAATGGACCAGGCTCTACCGGAATATAAAACTCAAAGCGGCGTTTCCGGAAACGTGAAAGCGATCGGGAGCGACACCCTGAACAACCTGATGACCCTGTGGGCCGAGGGTTTCCGCTCCCTGTACCCCTCGGTGAAAGTGGAGATTGAAGGGAAGGGATCCTCCACGGCCCCGCCAGCGCTGATCCAGGGGGCGGCGACTTTCGGCCCCATGTCCCGGGCCATGAAAAGCGACGAGGAAGCCGGTTTTGAAAATAAGTTCGGCTACAAGCCCGCCCGCATCCGCGTTGCTGTGGATGCGCTGGCAGTTTTCGTGAACAAGGATAATCCCATCGAATGCCTTTCCCTGGAGCAGGTGGACGCCATCTTTTCCCGCACCCGCAAAGGAGGCGAGGCCAAGGAGATCTCCACCTGGGGGCAGCTTGGCCTGAAAGGGGAGTGGGCCGGCCGACGCATATCCGTGTATGGGCGAAACTCCGCCTCCGGAACCTATGGCTATTTCAAGGAGGTGGCGCTGTTTAAAGGTGATTTCAAGGATAACGTGAAGGAGCAGCCTGGCTCCTCGGCGGTGGTGCAGGCTGTGTCCGCGGACAAAGGCGCCATCGGCTACTCCGGCGTGGGATATAAAACCGCCGACTCCAGAATTGTCCCCCTGGCCGGGGAAGAGGGGGATTGCGTGGAGGCCAGCGCAGAGAATGCATATAACGGCGAGTACCCCCTGGCCCGCTTTTTGTATGTATATCTGAACAAAAAACCAGGGACGCCGCTGGATCCGCTGCGAGCGGAATTCATAAAATATGTCTTCTCCCGACAGGGGCAAATGTCGGTTTTAAAAGACGGATACTATCCCATATCCAAAGGGGTGGCGGACCAGGATTTTGAGGAACTGGGGCTGAAATAATCGAATAATCCAAATGGGATCAAAGGCCGACCATTGAGTCGGCCTTTTTTTTACGTAGAGATTAAAGTATTGGGTTTTCTCCTCCAAAGGATCTAATACGGCGAGTATGGTATAATTGTCGGTGACACGAATCCCGGATTCCAGCCGTTCTGGTTAGCCGACGGGGGCAGTACACCAAGATCACCCTCTTCTATTATTATTTTAAGTGTGGGCCAGCAAGTCAATGGCCAATTAATAATTATTTTCAATGTTTTTGTTCGGATTCGGACCCTGGTAAGTAAGATAGAGGAATATGGTAAGCATGATATCTATCAGGATGTTGAAATAGTTTCTTTTTTTCGGAACTGTCCCATAATCAGTTGAAATTGCAAAATGACCCGCCCCTGCGTTGGAATATGAGCATTCAGAACAAGTTCAAACAACAAGGGAGGTCATTATGAAAAAGAGGATATCCGATGTTAAGGGCCATGGCAAAGGGAAAGATTCCATTCAAAAAACCAGGGAGGTTTTCGAAGAAGAGCTCGCGCCTTGGGCAGGGTGGCGATGATCCAGGCGCTGATTCCGCTCGGCCTGATGGCTGTGGAGGAGGAACTCGCCGCCGAGGTGGAGAGGCTTGCGGGCAGGCGGTACGCCCACACCGGTTCCACCATCAAGCGTTGGGGCTCGAACAATGGTTCGGTGTTTCTGGGCGATCAGCGTGTTTCGGTGAAGGTTCCTAGGGTTCGCGACGCCGTGGCGGGCAGGGAGGTGGGGCTGGAGTCGTATCAGGCCCTTCGCGATCCTGGGGTGATAGACAACGCGGTCCTGGGCCGTGTGCTCAACGGGATCAGCGCCCGCAAGTACGATAAGGTGGCGATGATGGTTGGGATAAAGAAGAGCAGCGTGTCGCGCCGTTTTGTCAAGGCGGCGCGCAATAAGCTGGGCGAGCTTCTGGAGCGGGACCTGAGCGGCCATGACATAGTGGTCGTGTTCATTGACGGCAAGAGTTTCGCGGAGAACTCGATGATCCTTGCGCTGGGCGTGACGATGGAGGGCGATAAGGTTGTCCGCGACTTCATCAATGGCTGCGGCGAGGGAGGGGGGCTGCTCACCGACGAGCTGATGGAGATCCGGGTGAAAGGAGTCAGCCCCAGAGCCCAGGCGCTGCACGAGGTGATGGAGCGCAAGGGAGTGAACACCATGGTGGCGATCTGCGCCATCTGCAAGGCCCAGTTCACCAAGGTGCTGCCGGAATATGGCTTCGACATGGAAGTGGTCGCCAGCCTGCACCAGCTGGTTTCTGACGCGATAATATTGGGCGGGAAGCCTGGGGTGTAG
>JAOUPQ010000282.1 GCA_029879765.1 Nitrospinota bacterium
CCTAGCGCCCGACCGGGGGCCCGAAAAGAGAGACTATGCCCTGACCATCAGCGGCGGCATAAGCCTGGGGGCGTATCAGGCCGGATTCAACTGGGGGTTCGTCTCCCTGCTCAAACGGCTGAACAGAGACAGCGCGGCGAAAGATTCCTTTAACCTGAGGGTAGTCTCCGGGGCCTCCGCCGGCAACATCAACGCGTTTCTTACCGCCTTGACATGGATGGAAAAAGACGACGCCCCGTTGCGGGGGAATGCGCAGAACATAACCAACAACTGGTTCTACAATACATGGATCCCAGTGGGGCTGGACACCTTGTTCCCAGGCGGGAAAAGCTGTGGCGAATATTACCGCGACGTGTACCTGGTCCACTTCCCCGGCCCGGAACCGCCGGAGGATATCGTCTCCTCCCAATGTTTCACTCTGGATTTCGATGTCTCCCGGCTGGAGGAGGGGGAGCGGCTGATCAAGGAAAACGCATTGGGGCCGGAAAACGACTGGACCGCATATCGCAAGGAGGATGGGCTGTTCACCCGCCGATCCTTCGACTACATCATAGGGGAGATCAGGCGAGCGGCCAGCGAGCCCGGGCGTTTTGCCCCCGGCCAGGGGGAGCGGGACCGGCTGCTGGTGGGGGTGACGGTGACCAGCGCCACCCCGGCGGAAGTGAAGATGGGGAGCGCGCAGAACAATATCGACATCAAGACCCAGCACTATGTGCTGCCCATGGAGGCGGTGGCGCAAGAAGACGGGCTCAAATTCTATATGCACCAGGCGGCCTATGACGGCAAGGGAACGGATAGCGCCAGGCTCAACACGGTGGCGGGGCAGGTGCTGCATCTGGAGGATCCGGCCAACGCCGCCTCCCTGAATGTCGACAACATCATCGGCGCCATCAAGGCCTCCAGCGCCTTTCCCGGCGCCTTTTCGCCGGTGAGCCTGGCGCATTATGTCTGCGAATCGCCCAACGACGACAAGACCTGCGGCAAGGGGAACTTCACCCCGGTGCGGGGCCAGTTCACCGATGGCGGTATTTTCGACAACGTCCCGCTGGGTCTGGCGGTGCACCAGTTCAACAAAGAGTATGAAGGGACCGGCGGCGCCAAAATATCCTATGTGTATATTGACCCGGACACCCGCAGCCAGGCCCCCAGGGACCGATGCGACGGCCAGACCTCCACCACTCGAGGGCTCGATTTTTACTTCGAACTGGTGAAGACCCTGGTGGTGAGCGCCAGACAACGGGAGCTTCTGGCGGTGACCCATCACTTCCGGCTGGCGGAGGGGGAGGCCGCGGGAAAGGAGGGAGGCGGCCAGGCCATGGAGCTTCTCCTCTCCCGGCGATTTTCCGCGCTGGCGGGAACCTTCATGGGGGCTTTCGGCGCCTTCATGGACCGCCCCCTGAGGGAGTATGACTATTACGCCGGAGTCTACGACTCCATAGCTTTCTTCACCAAATCCGCCACTGGCCAGGCGCCGGGCGTGGCGCGGGATCACACCCGGCTTTTCCTGGGCTACGCCCTGGCCAGCGCCCATCTGGCCCCGTCCGAATTCAATGATGCGGACAGGGTGGTGGAGGCCATATTGGCGCCTGAGGCGCCGGGGAAAATTGTAGAAGACTATCTGGCCGTCGCGGACAAAAGGGCGCTGTATGTTTTCCTGCGTCTGGCCCAGATGGACAACTCGGTGCGTGTCGGCTCCCTGGAGAGGATAAAGGGTCGGCTGCTGGGCCAGGATATGGAGCGGATAGGAAAGGACAAGCTGGCGCTGGTGATGGAGACTTTGCTGCATATGGAACTGAACAAGGAGACCTGCGAGCCGGAGCAGCTGGAAGGATTGGTGACCCAGCTTCGGCTGCGGGGGTATAAGGACGCGCCGGAGGATTTTGTGCATCCATACAACATGCTTTCTGCTCCAGGCTCCGGCAGGGAACTGGTTTTCGGAGGGGGGGCGCCTTCCGAGCATATGGCCGACGCCCTGGAAAACTATGACCGGTGGCAGACCACCTCGCTGCGCAACGCCTTCATTCGCCTGGGGCAGATAGAGGAGATCGACAAGAACAATCTGGGGCTGGGATTCATGCGCCTGGGGGACTACCTTCTGCGGACCTCGCCCTACCTGAACGATTATGTGGAGCTGGATCCCAGCTCCATCCCCAACAAGGAGCCTTCGGTGGACAGCCGGGCTTCCTGGGGGAAGATGGCCCTGCACCTGTTTCCCTACACCCTGGGGCTGAATGTGTTTCCCAGCTCCGGCTGGCACATCGGCTATGAGCCGAGGATTTACATCTCAAAGAAGACGGAGGATATGCACCTGACCCTGCGCCTGCCGGTGACGGCGTATAAGGACAACCTGGAGCAGTTGCCCCGG
The DNA here is from genome assembly GCA_029879765.1 of Nitrospinota bacterium. Lineage (GTDB taxonomy): Bacteria > Nitrospinota_A > UBA7883 > UBA7883 > UBA7883 > JAOUMU01. The sequence continues at coordinate 2,366 of JAOUPQ010000282.1, forward strand.
TTGTATGTGGGGGCGCTCGTCTCTGTGGAGAGGTTGTACTGGCTGCTGGCTTCCTCGTTGCGGTTCGGGCCGGAGTACTACCAGGATGTGGCGCTGGGGGGTGGGGATAGCAGCTCGACCCGGCGTCGGCGGCATGGCTTTTCCGGCAGTGTGCAGATGGGCCTGCTGGCGGATATGGTTTCCGCGGGATACAGGCTGCATGACGATGGAAGCGAGCAGCTGTTTATCAGCGTTAACAATATAAACGGAACGTTATACTGGGCCATTCATATGGCTATGAAATCGCTGGATTAGCCGGGAAGGAAGGCGCCCCCCGGCGGGTCGCTCAGCCTTTTATTTTTCTTCCCCTGTCGTCCTGCATGCTGACGATGAGCCCGCGCTGCATCTTATACGCCAGGATAGTGTTGGACAGCAGCATGGCGATGGTCATGGGCCCCACGCCGCCGGGAACTGGGGTGATGAACCCTGCCACGTCTTTTACCTGCTCAAAGTCCACATCGCCAAAAAGCTTGTTCTCCACCTTGCTGATCCCCACGTCCAGCACTGTGGCGCCGGGCTTGACCATATCCGCTGTTATCATCTTCGGCCTGCCGATGGCGGCCACCAATATGTCCGCCTGGCGGGTTATCGATTTCAGGTCGCGGGTGCGGGAATGGCAAATGGTCACCGTGGCGTTGCGGTGGAGCATCATGGCGGCCAGGGGTTTGCCCACTATGTTGGAACGGCCCACCACCACGGCGTGCGCCCCCTCGATGGGTATGTTGTACCGGTCCAGCATCTCCATGCAGCCGGCGGGAGTGCAGGGCATGAGCGTGGCCAGGTTCTGGGACAAAAGCCCCACATTCACCGGATGGAACCCGTCCACATCCTTGGCCGGATCCACCCTGTCCAATGCGGCGTTGGAGTCGAGATGGGAGTATAGAGGAAGCTGGATAAGGATGCCGTTGACGCTATTGTCGTGGTTGAGCTTGTCGATAAGGGCCAGCAACTCCTCCTGGGTGACGGTGGAAGGAAGGTTGTGCTGGAACGAAGCCATCCCCACCTCGGCGCAGGCCTTCTCCTTCAGCCGCACATACACCGCCGACGCCGGATCGTCGCCAGCCAGGACCACGGCCAGGCCCGGTTTTTCGCCACGTTCCTTCAGGATGCCGGAGGTCTCTTCGTTGATTTCCGCCCGGATGGACGCGGCCAGGGTTTTGCCATCTATGATTGTCGTCATGAATATCGCGCGGCTCCTAAATATCTCTTTTCAAGGATCGGTACGTTAACCGAAAAAACATTTTTGTTCAAGGTGGATTTGTCGCAGCTGTTTATTT
>JAOUPQ010000283.1 GCA_029879765.1 Nitrospinota bacterium
CGGTTCTTTCTGGAAGAGGCGAAAAAACTGGGCCTTTGCACAAGGGACGAGCTGGAGTTCGCCTGACCGTTCAGCCGATCTGTTTTTGATGGAACGCCATTTTCGATCCACCTTCCCCCACGCCCACTTCCATACAGTACAAACGTCCACCCACATCGCCCAGTTTCTCCAGTATCCGATCCAGCAGATATCCGGCCAGGCTCTCCACGGTGGTGGACTCCAGGGGTAGAAGCAGGCAATCCTCCTTCGGCAGCAGGTATCGCTTGTTTTTGAATTTTACTTCCACCTCGTCGCCGGATGTGGCCACCTGGGCGGTCGGGCTCTTTTGCGCTATCAGGATCATGTGATCCAGAGGCTGGCACACCTGGCTCACAATCGAGTCGAGTTGGTTGAAGTCGATGACGGCGCCGCGCTGATCCGGGGCGCCTTCCACCTCCACACTGACGAAATAGTTGTGTCCGTGCATTCTCTCGCACTTTCCCATGTCCGCCAGAAAATGGGCGGCGGAGAAGACGCTGTCGCGCTTTTCTATTTTGATCCTGGTCTGGTTTCTCATGGGAATAAGATACCCCATTCCGTCCTTCGGCGCCATGGCGTTGGCAAGGGAACTTGACAGCGGGTCGGCAGGGATCGAGAATTAAGGGCAGGTTCGATCGCAAGGAGGAGGAACATGGCGAAAAGATACAAGCTGTTCATTGGCGGGAAATGGGTAAACGCCCGGGAGACGATGCCGGTTATCGATCCGTACACTGGCAAGACGGTGGCCAGCGTGGCCATGGCTGGCCCGTTGGAAATGGACCAGGCGATCGCGGCGGCGCAAAAAGCGTTTGAAACGACGAAAACCATGAGCAGCCATGCCGCCGCCTCCATCCTGAGGAAAGCAGCGGCGGGGATAGAGAAGAACCGCAAGCGGCTGGTGGAGGCGATTGTGGCAGAGGCCGGGAAACCTGTGACCCTGGCCGAAGGGGAAGTGGATCGATCCATAACCACGTTTACCGTGGCGGCGGAGGAGGCCAGCCGCATCGGGGGGGAATGGCTGCCGGTGGATATCGACGCCAACTCCGAAGGGAGAATCGCGCTGACAAAGCGGTTTCCCGTGGGGGTGGTGGCGGGGATATCCCCCTTCAACTTTCCGCTCAACCTGGTGGCCCACAAGGTGGCGCCTGCCATCGCGTCGCGCAATTGCATAGTGCTCAAACCCGCCTCCAAGACGCCGATAACCGCTCTTATCCTTGGGGAAATACTGGAGAAAGCGGGGGCGACGCCCGGCCAGTATAACGTGGTTCCCTGCTCCAGGGAGGTGGGGGAGGCGCTGGCCACGGACCCGAGGGTGGCCAAGCTTTCTTTCACCGGCAGCCCTGTTGTGGGGTGGCGGCTGATGAAGCTGGCTTCCGGCAAGAAGGTGACCCTGGAACTGGGGGGGAACGCGGCCTCGGTGATCCATTCCGACGCGGATCTGGACTGGGCGGTGGCCCGCTCCGTCAAGGGGGCGTATGTTTACGCCGGGCAGACCTGCATCTGCGTCCAGCGAATCCTGGTGCACAAGCCGGTGTACGCCAGGGTGGTGAAAGCCCTGGTCAAGGAGATCAATGAAAACATAAAGACGGGCGATCCGCGGAAAAAGGATGTGCTGGCGGGCCCGATGATAAACGAAGGCGCCCTGGCCCAGACCAGGGAATGGGTGGCCCAGGCGGTGGCTGGCGGCGCCAGGATCCTGGCGGGGGGGGAGGCGCAGGGGCCATGCTTCCAGCCGACGTTATTGGAAAATGTGAAACGCGACATGAACGTGGTGTGCAGGGAAGTGTTCGCCCCGGTGGCGGTGGTCCAAAGCTATGGCGATTTTGACGAGGCGCTGGACATGGTCAACGATTCCGAATATGGCCTGCAGGTGGGAGTGTTCACTGCCGGGCTAAAGGAGGCGTTCCGCGCTTTCGAGAAGGCGAGAGTGGGGGGAGTGATAATCAACGACTTCCCCACGTTCCGGGTGGACAACATGCCCTATGGGGGGGTGAAGCTCTCCGGCTTCGGGCGCGAGGGGGTGCGCTGGGCCATAGAGGAGATGACGGAAACAAAATTGATGGTGATCAAGCCGTGACGGCTCGGTGTAATAAAATAAAAGGAGCGGGTATTGGCAAAAGATTATGAGACCATACCGGAGAAGCTGGCCAGGTTCGCCATGGATCAGAAGATCTTCTTCATCGCCACAGCGATGGAGGGGGACGATGTGAACCTTTCGCCCAAGGGGGTGGCGCCCTTGAAGGTTATCGATGAGAAAACGGTTCTGTACGCCGATTATCACGGCTCCGGAAACAAGACCGCCGAGCATCTGCAATCCGGCGGAAAGGCGACTTTGATGTTCACATCCTTCGAGGAGGAGCCTTTGATCCTGCGGTTCTTTTGTCATGGGCGCACAGTGGCCAGGACCAGCGAGGAGTTCGGGCGGCTGGCCCAGGAGCGCTACCCGGAGCTTGACCAATCCCGGCTGCGTCAGCTATTTATCTTTGACGTATATAGGGTACAGCGCAGCTGCGGCTATGGCACGCCCCTTATGGAGTATGTGTCGGACCGGTCATCGGAAAAATATTTCAAGGAGCTTTGGGGGGATTAGGCCGGTTTGCCAGGGGATCGGGCTATTGCCCGCTTCATGCGTCGGGATACAGGTCGTGATATGTCTTAAGTTCCATGATCTCGAAATTGCGCCTTCCTTTGGGGGTGACCACGGTCACTTCGTCCCCTTCCTCCTTGCCCATCAGCGATTTTCCAATAGGGGAGGCCAGCGAAATTTTCCCTTTTTCCGGGTCCACTTCCTCCGGGAAAACGAAGGTGTATACTATCTCGTCGCCGGAGTCCAGATCTGACAGCAGGAGCCTGGAGCCCAGCCCCACCTTCCCCTGGGGGATCGCCTTGAGATTGATGGAGGTGATTTCGCTGATTCTTTTCTGGAGCTGGCTGATGCGAGATTCCACAAACTGCTTGCGCTGCTTGGCGGCGTCATACTCTGCGTTTTCGGAAAGATCGCCATAGGCGGCGGCTTTTTGCAGTTCCTTGGGCAACTCAACACGAAGCTCCCGGCTCAGTTTCTCCAGCTCTTCTTCAAGCTTCTTTACAATTTCAAACTTCATTGATGTAAAATGAGGACATTGTTTTATTATTAATAGATATCAACAAGTATACACATTAAAAAGATGAAAAGAATACTTATTATAGCTTTGGCTGTTTTATTCGCGTTCGTTTCATACCCGGATTATTCCACAGCCCAGCCGGCTCCTCCGATTCCTCCAACAGAAGAATCCCCTCCCCCAACCCCGTCTCCGAGTGATTTTGCACGGCCTGGTGGAGTCAACCTGGCTCCTAGCCCTTCTTCTAGTCAACCTTCTCTGAAGCCCACACGGGAGACGGAAAAGAAGGTGGAAGAGAAGGAAGTGTATGTGCCCCCTCCTGAAAGCGCTGGTGGAGAGGAACCTGCCGAGTATTTGCAGGCCAGTGGCCCAATGTTGGCCGCCATAAGGATGCTGGAGGCGGAGATCAGAAGGGACAATATTATAATCGAAGGGGAGATGAGCATCGAAAGGCTGGAGAAGGTTAGAACAGCCATCGCCAGTGACCTGGAGTTTAAGAATATGATCATAAAGGAGTTGGAGAATGAACGAGACAGCTCCTTGCGGGC
>JAOUPQ010000284.1 GCA_029879765.1 Nitrospinota bacterium
TATTTCCACAATGCTCATGCTCGTTATGACCTCGAGTCGTAAGGTTTTTCATCCTCGCGTCTTCGTTGACGCGACTGGGGGGCATTATGGGAGATCGGGGCGGGCGGGTAATGTCGATTTTGGGCGGTTGGGATATTTCAAATAAAGGTAAAAGAAGAAAAATAGGGATGCAATATGGAGCGGGAAGGAAAAGGAGCGCGTCAGCGGCGGGACTCGAGATACTCCTTAACCAGCACCGCCATCAACCAGAGGAACACCGCCCCGTTGGCGGCGATGATGATCCACAGGGCGTATGAGGGGAACAGGGCGCCGAGCAGCATGGCCGCTCCCGCCAGCTTGAATCCCAGCCCGATCTGCCGCTGAACTTTTCTGGAAGTCTCGTCGTCGAACTCGGGCAACGCGTATTTCTTGCGCCGGGTCCAGGCGGGATCCAGGTTCTCCAGCATGTGGCCCACGGAATAGTAGAGCGGACCCATCATGGCGCAGATCACCACGACCACGTCCATGCGATATCCCATGGCCCAGGCAATTATGAAAATATGTATTCCCAGCAGGAACACCAGAAGGGTGAAAAGAAAACGGTCGAAATACAGGGCGAACTGCTGTCGGAATTCCGGCTTGGCCGCGAGCGTGGGGATGAAGCTGAATACCAGGGCGTAGAAGGCCATGACGGCAGGGATGATGGAGAGGGCCACGGGCTTTGGGGTGTATCCGTCGGGTTGTCCCCCGGCGCCCCAGTGGGTGGCGATCCGCTCCGGGAGGGAGTCGTATACACCCAGGCTGACAAGACACGCCAGCGCCACCAGGAACAGGAAGATGTATCCGCTGGGCCTCATTGGGTCATATTCAATTCAGGTTCTTATTCATGTTAAGTCAATCAGATATACGCTTAATTGAGTATATGTCATATTTATGATATTTGATAAACACACTTTCTCATTCCATATTTTGTAGGTATAGGAATATAATATATATTTTAAGCTGCAAAAGGGTTAATTATGAAAATCAGATGGATCATTGGAAAGAAAGATATTAATACCGCTATTCGGATAATTGATCGAAATAAAAATGCAGAATTTGTGAAGGCACGAATAAATAAAAATATAAAGAATAGAAACAAATTGAAATTTAATAAGGCATATTTTTGGCAAGTAATGCTTTTGTGCCTATTTACCACTCAGCAAAAATCTAGCCCGCAAAGTCCAGTAAATCAGTTTTTTAAGAAAGGTACATTTCCTCTTGGCCTAGAAACATGCGCTAAGCACCAGAACTCACTAGATGCATTCATTGAAGAAAAAATAACAAAATATGGTGGAATCCGGCGAGCCCCGAGTATCGGCAGGGAAGCGTTTAAAAACTATCTCTGGCTCTCCAATGGAGGGTATGTTGAAGTTCAAAAAATATACAAAGACTTAATAGCGCTTAACCAAAATGCAACTAGTTATGATTGCATAATCAAGGAAAGAGAAATCGCGAATTTTATATCTTCTAGATTATTGGGTTTTGGGCCAAAACAATCTAGAAATATGTGTCAAGAGCTGGGCTTGTTTCGCTATGAAATACCTATTGATAGCCGAATTGCAAAATGGTTTAACAGCAATGGATTTCCCTTCAAAATATCTCCGACAGCGTTAGCTGACCATAATTACTATGAATTTGTTATGAATGGAATACAACAATTATGCGAAGCATGTCAGATTCTTCCATGCGTTCTGGATGCCGCCATTTTTAGCAGTTATGATCAGGATTAGTCAGCGTTTGCCTTATCCTTCTTTTCTTCCGATTAAATATTAAGCTTCATTTCTTGTCCATTTAATGAGCGTCGCAAGCTTTTTGCGATGATCCGTCCAAAATCGTCATTACTTCCGCTCCCGCCCGGAGCCATAATCGGCTCCATGATTACTGTTCGTAAAACAAAAGGCGCCCATGGCGATATTGCCTCCGGAAAGGCAGAGGCCATTGGCGCCTGTATATACGCTCTTCCCGCCAGGCCCGCAAGCCTGCCCGGGGGCGGGGCGGGACGCATGGACCCCAGGTTCCTTGAAAAACAGGACCGCCTGACGGATGTCGATGACGTCCTTCCTCGCCGGGCGCCCTCCGGTCATCACTCCCAGCTTACAGGCAGTGGCTGCCAGCGGCGCGGATCGGTCTATCATGACCGCCCTGTGGCCGTGGGCGGCGCCGGGGAGGCGTCCATTTATTTCCCTTATCAAACCCACCAAACCACCGATAGATAGAAGGAGAATCGACCATGACACCTCAGACGCTGACTATGGACATCGCCCGAAGGGCGCTGGTGTTCGCCGTAAAAAGGGCGATCACCAAGGAAGGGATGCGCACCTGCCTGACGCTTTTGGCGAGTCATGTGCAGGCCACGGAAAACAAAGTGGACGACGAGATCCTGCGGGTCTTTGGCCCGGCGGCCAGCCATGTGCTGGCCGGGGCGAAGGCCGGGATGACCCTGGAGGAATATGAGTCGCTGGTGTTCGAGGCGCTGGAGGCGGCGGCCCTGGCCACTCCCGCCGCCTGGGACGATGTGATCGTCAACGCCGCCCAGGCCGTGGCAACCTCCACCCGCAAGGCGAGGGGGAAATAACCATGCCCCTGGCCGAGGCGCTCCCCATGCTGCTGGGGATTGTGGCCCTGTTCGTGGGGCTCACCAAGTTTTTTCTGGACCGATACCTGGCCCAGATCGAGAAAAGGTTCGACCAGCTCGAGGAGGCGCTGCGCAGCGAGGCGGCGGGAGTGACGGCGCTGCGCGAGGAGTTTTTGCGCCTGAAGGCGGAGCTTCCGCTCCACTATGTCCGGCGGGAGGACGATATCCGGAACCAGACCGTGATCAACGCCAAGCTGGACGCGCTGTACCTGAAGATTGAAGGACTGAAGGAGAAGGTGTGATGACCGATATGGAGAAAAGCAGGCGCGAGGCCCTGCGATGGATGATCCTCTCCTCGCTAAACTTCGCCCGCCCCGCCGGCGCGGGGGAGCGGGTGATCCTGGGCGCCGTGAAGGATGAGATCCGCGACCTGACCCGCCTGGAGCTGCGCCGGGAGATGGACTATCTGCTGGGCCGCGGCTTGCTGGACCTGGAAAACCCCCACACCCCCCACTGGCACGCCCGCCTGACCCGCCATGGGGTGGATGTGGTGGAGCACACCGTGGAGGTGGAGCCGGGGATCGCCCGCCCGCCCAAGTATTGGTGACCTGATGTCCTCTCGAGCCAAAGCCATAACCACACCGGAGAACGCCCCCCTCCCCCCTCCATCGAGCAAGACATTCATGGAGCGGCTGCAGGATATCGCCCGCGCCACCACCATGGCGATGCAGGTGACCAAGGCGATGGGGGAAGGGGACGCGGCGGAGATGAACGAGGCGATGCTGCGGCTGGCCCAGGAGCGGCTGTTCGCCATCCTGGTGGATGAGAAACCGGACCAGAGCCCATGGGAGATCATGCCGAAGATCACCAGGGCGGTGACCGAGCTGTCGAAGACCGCGGTGATGCAGGCGAAGATGCGGGAGGATATGAAGGCGAAGATGTTGGCCAGGGTGGACGCCATGAGCAGGGGGGCGGGGAATGACAAGAAAATCAAAAAAGCCCTGCAAAAGGTCCGGGAGGAAATTTATGGATTATAAAGGCGCTCCCGCCATCCCTCTGCTGCCGTAC
>JAOUPQ010000071.1 GCA_029879765.1 Nitrospinota bacterium
TGCCCCCGCTACCAATTATTCTTCACCCAAGTCTTCCCCCTGCCATCCCTGATTTCATTCCGGATTTTCCGCGACACAGCTGCATGCGCGCAGGCCTTCCGCTAATGGGCATTCGTGTGGCTGGAATCCTAATAGTTGTGAGGAGGCGGCCATCGTCACCAGGGCCCGACGGCCATGGAGCGCAAGACGGAAGGCTATAACCCGAAGGAGACCCGCAGAGCCTCGCGCAGGGTCGTCTCCCCCCGGATCGCCTTGCGCAGCGCGTTTTCCCGCAAAGTGCCCATGCCGGAGCGCAGGGCCTGTTCCCGCAGAACCCCCGGCATCGCGTTTGTCTGGATAAGCTTCCGCATGGTTTCGTCGATCTCCAGGATTTCATACACCACAGTCCGACCATAGTATCCGGTCTGTCGGCAGTAATCGCACCCGGCGCCTTCCTTCAGTGTCAGCTCTTTTTCCTTGGATTTGATCCCGTACATGGCCAGCTTCTCCACCGGATACACCACATCCTTGGCGCAATTGGAGCAGACGCTGCGCACCAGGCGCTGGGCCAGGATCCCCACCAGGGAGGAGGATAGCAAAAACGGCTGGACCCCCAGATCCAGAAGGCGCATCAGGGAGGAGGTGGTGTCGTTGGTGTGCAGGGTTGACAGGACAAAATGCCCGGTGAGCGCGGCCTGGACAGCGTTTTCGGCGGTTTCCGGGTCGCGGATCTCGCCGATCATGATGATGTCCGGATCCTGGCGCAGTATGGTGCGCAGGGAGGTGGCGAAGGTCACCCCTATGGACGGCTGCACCCCGACCTGGTTGAAATCCTCGATGATGGTCTCTATGGGATCCTCCACCGTGATGATGTTTTTATCCGGCGAGGCCAGGGTGGAGAGAGCGGAATACATGGTGGTGGTTTTGCCGGATCCCGTGGGGCCGGTGACCAGGAATATGCCATATGGCTTGGAGAGCGCCCGCTCGAAACGGATCAGGTCCTCGGAGAAGAAACCTAAGGATTCAAGATCGATGATCAGCGCCTCCGGCTTCAAAAGGCGCATCACCAGTTTTTCGCCGAAGGCGGTGGCCATGGAGGAGACCCTGATCTCCGAAGAGCTGCCCCCGAAGTCCAGCCGGATCCTGCCATCCTGGGGTCGGCGTTTTTCCGCGATGTTCATCCTGGCCAGCATTTTTATCCGGGACGCCATGGCCTGATGCACTCCCCTGGGTATGGAATAGACCTTCTGCAGGGCGCCGTCGATGCGGAACCGCACCCCCGTGGCCTCCCTTTTCGGTTCCAGATGTATGTCCGAAGCGCGCATCTCGAAGGCGTAATTGAAAAGGTAATCCACGGCGTTGGTGATATGCTCGTCGTTGGATTCGATCTGGTCCGGCCGCTTGACCTTGGACAACTGCTCCAGGTTCCCCAGGTCGATGGAGGGCGCCATCTTTTCCGCAGCGTTTTTCACGGAGGATCGGAACCCGTACAGCTCATGGATTATTTTGGCCAGATCCCCCGGGGCGGTCATCACCACTTCCAGCCTTTTCCCCGTGGCCCGGGTGACTCCATCCAGGGCGTCCTGGATTTCCGGATCGCAAATGGCCACCTCCACCACTCCGCCGGAGTCGTGCAACGGCAGCACCATATGCTTGAGAGCAAAAGCTTTCGGGAGGATGGATGTGACCAGATCTATGTTCAACTCCATCGGATCGAGCTTCTCGAAAGGAATGGAGAAGTGGCGCGCCACCACACGGGAAATGTCATCCTCCGTCAAGAGCAAAGTCGGCTTTTGAGGCTGCTTGAGCTTGAGCCCTGCGATGAACCTGATGGCCAGGCCGCCCTGGGATTCGTTATCCCTGGAAAGCCCCTTTTTTCCGGGGCTGGCCTTGGATTTGTATTTGGGGTCGAGCTTCTGGCTCTCCGCAAATCGGGCGCCTACGGTTTCGTATCCTTGCTGATCCAGAAGCTTGCCCTGCAAAAGCGCCTTGGCAAGCCTCGGTACGTCGTCGACAAAATTCATTTAAAGAGCTAATAAAAAGACAGTTATCGATATATAATAAGTATGACATGAATTCAGGGTCAATGTGCTACTATATAAAAGATACTGGAGAGGCGCCTTATTTACGCGGATCCTGTAATGGGTTGATTCACAAGAGCTCCCGTAACCAAATTAGAAATTTAAATGATCTATTTCATGGCGAATCGAAAACCATGCCAAGGGGGCGTTTGTGTTTTGATTTTGGCGGGTTTGTCGTTTTGCCGCATAAGCGATAAGTGAAACCATCCGAATTTTATTCGATTGACGAAAAGCTACTCTTCAGCCTGTCGCCCGACACCGACGCTGAGAAATACGCCTGTCTTGTCAAAAAATTCAAAGAATCGCTCATGGCCATTGTCGTCTCCAATCGCGACAAGGACAAAATAAAGCTCTCCAAAGGGGACGAAATCTATCTGCGAAAGGAATCGCAGGAAGAATCCCAGGTCACCCCTTTCAGGCTTATCCAGAACCAATCATTCCCCCTGCTGATCCTGGATCTGGTCATTGCCGAGGAAGAGGCCCCCGTCTCCATAGAGGAGGCCGCCGAGGAAGAAGAGCCCACCGAGGAAGAGGCCATCGCCGCCATGGAGGAAACCTCCGAGGATGAAGAGCCCACCGAGGAAGAGGCCATCGCCGCCATGGAAGAAACCTCCGAGGATGAAGAGCCCACCGAGGAAGAGGCCATCGCCGCCATGGAAGAAACCTCCGAGGATGACGCGCTGGAAGAAACTTATATCGCCGATGAAGAGCATCCTCTCCCCCTGGAAACCAACATTGATGAATATATATCCGGCGAGGAAAAAACGGATGATGAGCATGTCGGGGAAGAGGACGAGGAGACCACCGAGCCATTAGTGGAGATGGACATCCCCGACGAGGACGAAGAGACTACCGAGCCATTAGTGGAAATGGACATCCCCGATGACGACGAGGAGGAATACGAAGACGAGGACGAGGAGACCACCGAGCCATTAGTGGAAATGGACATCCCCGATGACGACGAGGAGGAATACGAAGACGAGGACGAAGAGACCACCGAGCCATTAGTGGAGATGGAAATCCCCGACGAGGACGAGGAGGAAGACGAAGAGGAAGAGGACGAGGAGACCGCCGAGCCATTAGTGGAGATGGAAATATCGGACGACGAAGAATTTTCCGAAGATGATACTGAGGGGACGGTTCCTTTTGAAGGCATGATTGGGACGATTGAAGTCGATTCTGCAGAGGAATCGATGGATGACACCCTCAGCCTTGAAGACGAGCAGATCATGAATGGTTTCCTGATTCCATCCATGGACGAGCCTGCCCCCCTGGAACTGGACAACGAGGATGAATCGGACTCGGAGGAGGAGATGGGCGCCACTCCTCTCATGGACACGGTTGGCGAGGAGTATGAAAACCCTGACGAGATCGGGGATATGGCCATCTCGGACGATTATCTTGAATACACTCCAGTAAATATCCCCCAGGAAGAAGACGCAGAATTTGTGTACCTGGAAAACGGGGGGGATGAAACCCTTGATGAGACCCTTGACGAGACCATGAAAGACTCCTCCCTGTTGCCCGGCGCCTGGGAAGTGGAATCGGTCCAATATCTGGGATCCGACGATATATCAAGGATGGAGACCGAAGAAGAATATTTTCAGGATGAAACCCCGGAGGCCGGATTTTATCTCCCCCCGCCTTTGGATGAAGAACCCCCGGGGGAAGCTGAAGGGATGGACGACGAGGACCAGGAGACGCCGGAGGATATTGAGGAGCACGACCTGGAGGAGGAATTCTCCCTGGATATGGAGGATACCGGCCAGGAGGAAGAGCCATCGATCGGGGATGGTTTCTTTGAGGATCGGGAGATGATGCATGCCGAGGACCTGTCGGCCACCAGCACCGACCTGGGAAATAGCGCCTTATCCGAAGAGGACATTGACATCCTGGACAGGGAACTTCTTGGGACGCCCGGGATGGATGATGACGACCTGGGAATGGGAAAGCCCCAGGAATCCGGCAGCTTCGACGAAGAAGAGGTGGAAGAGGAGGAAGAGGAAGAAAATGTGCCCGGATACCCGGAGGTGGACGACTTCCAGGACATGGAGGTGACCACGTCCATAGAGTTCAACATGATGGACCTCGAGCCAATGATCGACCCGAGCAAGGAAGACTTGGAGGAAGGGGAAGAGCCGATCACCATCAAGGAGGAGGGGCGCAATTACGCTTTCGATGATATAGACGATACGGTAAAGATCCTGGCGCCTTATTCCGACGAAGACGACGACACCCTAAGCGGCTTCATGCTCGATGACCTTAAGGATATAGACCAGGATCCCATCAGCTTTTTCCCCTCCGACAGGCCGCTCGAAGAGGAGGAAGAAGTGGAGCCCATGCTGGAGATGAGAATTCCGGATGAAGGGCTGTCCGATGAGCCTTTGATGGACTCGTTCAACTCCACCGCCAAAATCCCCAAACCCTCTATCATGGGTATGGTCTCCCCCCCTGGCGTGTTTGAGGATTATTTCGGTTTCCGGTTTTCCCAGGTATCCCCAGGACTGTTCCCCACACTGAACCAGCTGATAATGGAAAATCCCACATCCAAGCGCCGCCCGGCCTCCCCCGCCGCTCCCTCCGCCCCTGGCGGGGATACGCTTCAGATACCTGATTCGGTGGATAAGGATGTGAAAAACGCGATCCTGAAGCTTATGGAAAAGGTCACCGCCCTGGAAAGCCAGGTGAGGACAGGGGGCCAGCCTCCCCTATCCGCGCCTGTGGCTGGCCCGTCCACCACCGGAGAGGCGCCCCGGGCCATATGCATCTCCATAAACTCCGCCGGGTTGATGGCGGCCATAACTGGCGCCCCCCCACCCCAGAATGTCCCCATCCTGATCTCCATAGACCGCCCCTGGGAGCCGCCCTTGCGGGTGGACACCCTGGCGGAAATGGCCAGCGCCGAGAAAAAGGAGGGCGGACTGCACATGTGCTATTTCCGGTTCACCGCCATCCATGAAGAAGACAAGGACAACATAAGCGAATATATCGCCCGCTCCGCCGATATATTCGACAAAATACAAAGAGCCCTGAAAACTTAATCCCCCTCCCCTGCGGCGCCTCCCGCCTCGCTCCGGCCCTCATGAAAAGCTGTTCCATAAACCACAGGATGGGATAAAATAGCCTCATATCGAAGCGGTGATTTTCGCTATCGCAACCTGAATATCGGGGAACAAAATGAACGTTTCAAAACTGACCCTTGTTATGACCATCTGCGCTGTTATTTCTTTTTCCGGGGTGTCGTCGGCCATCGCCGCTCCCACTCCATCTTCCCAGATCCACACCAACGCCAAAGAAAACAATAAGCTTTCCCTGCTCCCGGCCACCGTGGAGACCGCCCCCAGCCCCATGACAGCCTCGGAAGTGGCCCAGATGGAAGGGATGGAAGCCGCTTCGGACCTGGACCCGGACTCCATCACCGCAGGCACGGCGCTGGTGGACCTGATACTTGTTATCCTGCTGATATATATCGTCATGCGTCTTGCCATGTGAGCGTTTTCATGTCCCCCATCCTTTTATCATGTCTCCCTGTCCCCTTGTGACTCCAGGCGCCGGACACAGGGACAACAAGGGGATATTTCTTTTCCTGATCCTATCCGCTTTCGTTTTCGCCGCTGCGGCGCCGGTGGAACGGGTCCGGGACCTGCCCGCCAAAGAGAAGTTGCTGGCGCTGGATGTCCGGTTCCACCGCCAGATCACCAAACACTCCTGTGGAGCCGCTATCCTGCATAGTGTTCTTTCATACTGGGGGAGCAGGGAGGCCAGCCAGATGGGGATTTTGAGGCGACATCCGCCAGAAAGCGAGGAGGGGGATTATTCACTGGGGGAGATGAAACGGATCGCCTTGGAACTGGGTTTCAAGGCGTATGTTATCCCGGCCGATGAAGGATTCATCGAAAAGCAGCTTCGGCTGGGGCGGCCAGTGATCGTGCCGGTGACCCTGGAGTATGGCAGGGAAACGCTCCAATCCATGGGTATGGGGGAGGAGGAGTATCGAAAGATAAGCGAAAAACATAAACTGAGCTACAACCACTACCTGGCGCTGATCGGCATGGGGGAAGGCTCGTTCGTGGTGCTGGACCCGACCAGGGGAATATACCTGATGGACAGGGAACAGGTGGAGCGAAACCGGGCGCCTCACAAGGAAGCCGCCCTGCTTTTGGCGCTGTAGCCCCACTCCGGCTCAAAGGTTTTCGTTTCGGCGACACACCTTTTATGGGCCACGGGGTATTGCCCCCCGCATCATCACAAACCCGACCAACAGCGCCCCCGCCATTATCAACGCCGGAAGTATGATCATCCAGCCGAACAACCATATCCCGTTTTCATAAAGCCCTCTCTGCGCCACCACAGGCTCCGGAAACAGATCCAGATCCCCTTCCCGACAGTCGATTTCGTATGTCCCTACTATGTCCAAATGGACTACATAATGGACCGGAGGTTTGCTGGACAGCAAAGAGTACCAGGCCTGCCCCGGCTGGCTCATGGGTATCTGCCTCCCCACCCTGCTCAGGACACACTCCAGACCTGTTGATCCGGGATCAGGGGCTTTCACTATGAATATCCCGGCGGAATCCACCTGGAAAGGAACCTTCCCGGGGCCTTTTATCAGCACATCGGACTGCCCCAGGATTTCCGCCAGCAATAGCAGGCTGAAAACGGCGCCCATGATCATCAACGTAAATAACATTATCCATACGGCGATATGAGAAAACATCCCGTCCACCACCCCGTTCAACGCTTCCCTTTCAGTGTCCTTGCCCATTTCCTCCCAAGCCTTTCCCCCTGCTATAAGCCCAAGCCCGGCAGAGGAAATAATTTAACCCAACGAGACAGCCTGCCATACTTTATCATATCCACCTCCCTCCTTCCCTCCGGCCCGAACCTCACAGAAACATTATGTCTGGAGCCTGAAGCCGATTTGCGCTATCATTTACGGTTTAATCCCGATTTAAAAATCTGGCCTCTGCTATTAGGGACATATGAATAACAAGTTTCAGGATATTTCATTAGCTCTCACTTTCGACGATGTCTTGCTGGTTCCCGGCTACTCCACCGTTCTGCCGGCCGAAGTGAACATAAAAACCAGGCTGACCCGGGGACTCGAGCTCAACATCCCGCTGGTCTCCGCCCCCATGGACACAGTGACCGAGGCTGGAATGGCCATATCCCTGGCCCTGGAGGGGGGCATCGGAATCATACACAAGAACCTGCCCATCGAGAAACAGCGCAAAGAGGTGGATCGGGTCAAACGCCACGTCACAGGAGTGATCGCCGATCCCATCACCCTCGATTCCAAGGCCACCGTGGCCGACGCATGGAAACTGGTGCACAAATACGGCTTCTCCGGCTTCCCCGTGACGGAGGGACGAAAGACCGTGGGGATCCTCTCCAACCGGGATATGCGGTTTATAACCGATATCCAGATCCCCGTAAGCCGGATAATGACTCCCGCGAGCAAACTGATCACAGTCCAGGAAGGAACCAGCATGGAAGAGGCCCAGGAAATCCTGCGGGCCGAGAAGATCGAAAAACTGCTGATCGTCGACGCCGGAAACAACCTCAAGGGAATGATCACCATCAAGGATATTGAAAAGGACCTGCTGTTCCCCAACGCAGCCAAGGACTCCAAGGGGCGGTTGCGGGTGGGCGGGGCCGTGGGCGCCGGGCCGGACAAGCTGGAGCGCGCCCAGGAGCTGCTCAAATATGGATGTGACGTCCTGGTGGTGGACACCGCCCATGGGCACCAGGAATCTGTCATAGACACGGTTCGCGCCCTGCGCAAGCTGTCCGACGATATCCGCATCATAGCCGGCAATGTGGCCACCGCCGAGGGCACCCGCGCGCTCATCGACGCCGGGGCGGACGCTGTGAAGGTGGGCATTGGGCCAGGGTCCATCTGCACCACCCGCATCGTGGCGGGGGTGGGGGTGCCCCAGATCACCGCCATTTGCGAATGCGCCCTGGAAGCGGCGAAAAGCGATGTGCCGGTGATCGCCGATGGAGGGATCAAGCACTCCGGCGATATAGTCAAGGCTCTGGCCGCTGGCGCCGAAGTTGTGATGATCGGCTCCATCTTCGCCGGGGTGGAGGAGTCCCCGGGAGAGAAAGTGATGTTCCAGGGGAGGGTGTATAAAGAATATCGCGGGATGGGCTCCATCGGCGCCATGACCGAGGGAAGCGCCGACAGGTATTTCCAGGATCCAAAGCTATCCGGCGTGAAGCTGGTGCCGGAAGGGGTGGAGGCCCGGGTCCCCTACAAGGGGAATCTTGCTTTCGTTGTGAACCAGCTGATGGGCGGGCTGCGCTCCGGAATGGGCTACTGCGGCGCTGGTGATTTCGCCCAGCTTCGCGAAAAGAGCAAGTTCGTCCGCATCTCCGCCTCGGGCCTGCGCGAGAGCCACGTGCATGATGTGCAGGTGACGCGGGAAGCGCCCAACTATTCGCCCCACCAATGATCCGGGGCCACGAAAAACTGCTGATCCTCGACTTCGGGTCGCAGTATACACAGCTTATCGCCCGGCGGGCCCGCGAGCTGCGGGTCTATGCGGAGATCCATCCATACAACATAGGGCTGGATAAAATAAAAGAGTTCGCCCCGAAAGGCATCATCCTCTCCGGGGGGCCGGGCAACATCACAGAGCCGGACGCCCCCATGGCCCCGAAAGAGATATTCGACCTGGGAGCGCCGGTGCTGGGGATATGCTACGGAATGCAGCTTATGGCCCATCTGCTGGGGGGGGAGGTGGCCAAGGCCCAACGCCGGGAATATGGCTACGCCCGGATGGAGATCGACGACACATCGGACCTGTTCCACGGCCTGGCCGGGGGGCAGGATGTATGGATGAGCCATGGCGACAGATTGGAGAAAGCCCCTCCCGGATTCCGCCGCATAGGCCATACGGAAGGCTCCTCCCTGGCGGCCATGCGCCATGACGCCCGGCCCCTGTTCGGCATCCAGTTCCACCCGGAAGTGGCCCACACCCCCAACGGCTCCGCCATGCTGGAGAATTTCCTGTTCCGGGTGTGCGGCTTTGTGGGGGACTGGACCATGCGCAGCTTCGTCCAATCCAGCCTGGAGATGATCCGCGCCAGGGTGGGCGATGCCGGAGTGTTGATGGCGCTGTCCGGCGGAGTGGATTCCTCCGTGGCGGCGCGGCTGATCAGCGAGGCGATCGGCGACAAACTGACATGCATCTTCGTGGATAACGGCCTGTTGCGCCAGGGGGAGGCGGAGAAGGTGATGGACATGTACGCCGGGCATTTCCACATGAAAGTGATTAAGGTGGACGCCTCCAGGCTGTTCCTCTCCAAACTTGCGGGGGTCACGGACCCGCAGAAAAAAAGAAAGATCATCGGCCCCACCTTCGTGGAGGTGTTCGTCAAAGAGGCGGAGAAGATCCCCGGCGTCCAGTTTCTGGCCCAGGGCACCCTATACCCCGATGTTATCGAATCGACCCACACCAAAGGGCCTTCTGCGGTGATAAAGACCCATCACAACCTGGAACTGGGGGACATGCTGCATCTGGACCTGATCGAGCCTTTGCGGGAGTTGTTCAAGGACGAGGTGCGGGCGGTGGGCGAGGAGTTGGGCCTGCCAAAAAACGTGGTGTGGCGCCACCCCTTCCCAGGGCCGGGGCTGGCCATCCGGGTGCTCGGCGAGGTGACCGAGGAAAGGCTGGGTATCCTGCGCCAGGCGGACACCATCTTCCTGGAGGAGCTGACCAAGGCGGGATGGTATGACAAAGTGTGGCAGGCCTTCTGCGTGCTTCTGCCTGTGAAGTCGGTGGGGGTGATGGGGGACGAGCGCACTTATGAAAACACCCTGGCCGTCCGCGCGGTGAACAGCCGCGACGCCATGACCGCCGACTGGGCCCAGCTGCCCTACGATCTGCTGGGGAAAATATCGAACAGGGTGGTGGGGGAAGTGCGGGGAATCAACCGCGTGACCTACGACATCACATCCAAACCTCCGGGCACCATTGAGTGGGAATAGGCCCGGCGAAAAAATATAGTTGCCTTTTTCTTCCAGTTTCGGTATGAAGTATCACGGACTGAAACCAAAACCAATGGAACAAAGATGACTCATCCCAAATACGGGCAAAGATTTACATGCTACCAGTGCGGAGTTAAATTCTTCGACCTTAACAAACCCAAGCCGCTGTGCCCGAAATGCGGGGCGGACCAGAAGAAAGCTCCCAAAAAAGCCACCACCAGGATCAAGCCTGTGGCGCCGGAAGAATTCGATGATAGCGTTGAGGATGACAACGTGGATGACGACTTAGGTGATTTCGCCATTTCCGGATCAACCGATGATCGGTTCGACCCGGATCATGACCATATACGGATCGACGACATGCCCGAGGACGAGCTGTAGCCCCGGTGGGGGTTTTGCCCGACCGGGCCAAAGATGGCTTGAGGAGAAACCTTGCCCCGTAACAAAGCCGAGTTTGTCCATCTGCATCTGCACAGCCAGTTCAGCCTGCTGGACGGAGCCATAAAATTTGACTCCCTGGCCAAAAAAGTGGCCGGGATGGGGATGCCCGCCGTGGCGGTCACCGACCATGGATCGATGCACGGCGCCGTGGAGTTCTTCAATACCTCCATCCGCGCCGGGATAAAGCCTATCATCGGCTGCGAAATGTACGTGGCGCCCCAAAGCCGGTTCACCAAATCCGGCGGGTCGGACTCCGGCGAGGAACGGGCGTACCACCTGGTGTTGCTGGCCCAGAACCGCAAGGGCTATCACAACCTCTGCCAGCTTATCACCGCAGGATACCGCGACGGCTATTACTACGCCAAGCCCAGGGTGGACAGGGAACTGCTGGCGGCGCATAACGAGGGGCTGGTGGCCCTTTCCGCCTGCCTGGCCGGGGAAGTGTCCCGGATGCTGCTCTCTGATCGTGAGGAAAAAGCCAGGGAGGCGGCCGGGTTCTATGCCGAGGTTTTCCCCAAGCGGTTCTATCTGGAGATCCAGGACCATGGCATTCGGGACCAGAGGATCGTGATGAAGCGGATGATCCCCCTGGCCAAAAGCATGGGCCTGCCCCTGATCGCCACCAACGACGCCCACTATCTTAACCAGGAGGATGCCGAGGCCCACGACGCCCTGATCTGCATCGGCAAAGGGGCGCATATCTCCCAGGAGCACAGGATCCGCTATGAGGGGAACCAGTTTTATGTAAAGAGCGCCGAGGAGATGGCCGCCGTGTTCGGCGATTTCCCCGATGCGCTTTCCAACACCGTGAAGGTGGCGGAGGAGTGCAACTTTTCCTTCGAGCTGACCTCCCAGACCGGCAGATATCACCTCCCCACATACACCCCCCCGGGCGACACGGACATAGACACGCACCTGGAGACCCTGGCCCTTTTGGGACTGGAGAAAAGATTCGCCCAGGCCCAGGCCAGAGGTGAGGCGCTGGACCCGGAAGCTCAGGGGATATACAGGGACCGGCTGACCGAAGAGGTGGCCATGATCCGCAAGATGGGGTTCTCCGCCTATTTCGTCATCACGGCGGATTTCATAGACTACGCCAGGGAGCAGGATATCCCAGTGGGGCCTGGCCGCGGCTCGGCGGCGGGATCCATGACCGCTTTCGCATTGCGGATCACCGACCTGGATCCGGTGAAATACGGGTTGATCTTCGAGCGGTTCCTTAATCCGGAACGTATATCCATGCCCGATATAGACATAGATTTCTGCATGGAGGGGCGCAGCAAGGTCATCGAATATGTTCGGGCCAAATACGGTGGCGAGACCCACGTGGCCCAGATCATCACCTTCGGGGCCATGAAGGCCAAGGCTGTGGTGCGGGACGTGGCGCGGGTGATGGAGTTGCCATACTCCCAGGCGGATAAAATCGCCAAGCTGATCCCCAACGACCTGAAGATGACCATCCCCAAGGCTCTGGAGGAGGAGCCGCGCCTGAAGAAGATGGAGAAGGAGGATCCCCAGGTGTCCCGGCTTCTGCGCATTTCCAGGGAGCTGGAGGGCACGGCCCGCCATGCCTCCACCCACGCCGCCGGGGTGGTGATCAGCCCCGGGCCGCTCACCGACTTCATGCCGCTATACAAGCCCTCCGGATCCGAAGAACTGGTGACCCAGTTCCAGATGAAGGACGTGGAGGAGCTGGGCCTCTTGAAGATGGATTTTCTCGGGCTGCGAACCCTGACCGTGATCAATAACACGGTGAAGATGGTCCGCCAGGAAAAGGCGCCGGAATTTTCCATCGATTCGATCCCCCTGGACGACAAAAAGACTTTCGACCTGCTATGCTCCGCCCGCACTCTGGGCGTGTTCCAGCTGGAGTCCTCCGGCATGCGGGACCTGATCCGGAAAATGAAGCCTACGGGGTTTAACGACATCATAGCGCTGGTGGCCCTTTTCCGTCCTGGCCCCATCCAGTCCGGCATGGCGGATCAATACGTGCGCCGCAAGCATGGCCACGAAAAGGTTTCCTATGAATTCCCGGAGCTGGAGCCGATCCTGGGAGAAACC
>JAOUPQ010000072.1 GCA_029879765.1 Nitrospinota bacterium
ACAACGTGAGCGTGACGGCGGAGCTTATCACTCCGATCGCCATGGAAAAGGAGCTTCGGTTCGCCATACGGGAAGGCGGCCGCACCGTGGGCGCCGGGGTAATATCTGAGGTATTGGAGTAGGCCATGAGGGTTATCATCCATATGCAGTGCAGCGAGTGCGCGCGGAAGAACTACAGTTCTACTAAGAACAAAAAGAACACTCCGGACCGGCTGCTGTTCAAGAAGTATTGCAGATTTTGCCGGAAGCATACTCCGCATAAAGAGACCAAGTAGGAAATAATGAATAGGCCAGTGGCTCAATTGGCAGAGCATCGCGCTCCAAACGCGAGGGTTGGGGGTTCGAGTCCCTCCTGGCCTGCCATGAGTCTGGAAAGAATAGGTCGGAAATGATAAAGCTTAGCGACGCGATCCAGTATTTGAAAGAAGTTAAACTGGAGACCAAGAAGGTGGTGTACCCCAAACGGCGGGACACCTTGGTGACCACATATGCGGTATTGGTGTTTGTGATGGTGCTGGCGGTGATCCTGGCTTTGTTTGACTGGGGTCTTTCCGGCGTGACGAACCTGATGCTGGAAAGTTAGGACAGTGATGGATACTGCCGCGGAGGAGAAGAAGCCGGAGGATGAAAGCCAGGCTTTGGATGAAGGGGTGGACGGCCCGGAGTCCGAGGCGGAGGTTTCGGGCTCTGTGGATGGAAAAGAGCCTGCGGGTGACAAGGGTTCTGCAAAGGCGGACGAGGAAAAACCGGCGGCTCCCGTTCGAAAACCGGGGATGCACTGGTATGTTCTGCATACCTATTCCGGATACGAGAAGAAGGTGCGCGAGCATCTTCGCGAGCGTCTGAAGCAGCATGGGATGATAGACAGCCTCGGGGATATCCTGATCCCCGTGGAGGATGTGGTAGAGATAAAAAGCGGCAAGAAGCGGATAAGCAGCAGGATGTTCTTTCCAGGCTATGTGCTGATCGAGATGGCCATGGATGAGCAGATCTGGTATGTGGTTAAGGAAACCCCGAAAATAACAGGGTTTTTGGGTGATTCCAACATGCCCACTGCGCTGACGGACGAAGAGGTGACGCGGATAAAGGATCAGATGGTGGGCGGGGCGGAAAAACCCCGGCCGAAATTCTCCTACAACGTGGGAGAGTCGGTACGTGTCACCGATGGTCCGTTCGCCAATTTCTCCGGAGTGCTGGAGGAAGTGAATATGGACCGGGGCAAGGTCAAGGTAATGGTGAGCATCTTCGGCCGGGCGACCCCGGTGGAGCTGGAATTTTCTCAAATAGAAAAGGTATAGGCCCAGAATAAGGCCTGTAGAGGAGTTCGGATGGCAAAAGAAGTCGTTGGAAGTATAAAGCTGCAGGTTCCCGCAGGAGCGGCCAACCCGTCGCCACCGGTGGGCCCGGCGTTGGGGCAGCGTGGTGTGAACATTATGGAGTTTTGCAAGGCGTTTAACGCGCAAACCCAGGGGAGAGAGGGCTTGGTAATCCCGGTGGTTATCACTGTTTACTCCGACAGGAGCTTCTCTTTTGTGCTCAAATCCCCCCCTGCGTCGGTGCTGCTTAAGAGGGCCGCGGGAGTGGCCAAAGGTTCTTCGGAGCCGAACAAGAGCAAGGTGGGCAAGGTCACCTGGGATCAGGTGAAGGATATAGCCAAGGTGAAGATGGAAGACCTAAACGCGGGGGATGAGGCGGCGGCGATTAAGATAATAGCCGGCTCGGCCCGCTCCATGGGAATATTGATTGAGTGAGACTGATATGGCCAAAAGAGGAAAAAGGTTGGTAGCGGCGGACGAAAAGTTCGACCGGCAGAAGAAATACAGGCTGATAGAGGCGTTGGGGCTGGTGAAGGAAAACGCCAGCGCCAAGTTCGACGAGAGCGTGGAGATCGCGGTGCGGCTGGGGGTGAACCCCACCAAGGCGGACCAGATGATCCGCGGAGCTGTGACGATGCCCAAAGGACTGGGGAAGAGCAAGCGTGTGGTGGTGATCGCCAAGGGTGACAAGGCGGTCGAGGCCAAAGAGGCTGGCGCCGATGAAGTGGGCGCGGAGGATCTGGTGGCCAAGATCCAGGGCGGTTGGCTGGAGTTTGACTCCATGGTTTCCACACCGGACATGATGGGGCAGGTGGGAAAGCTTGGCAAGGTGCTGGGCCCCCGGGGGTTGATGCCCAACCCGAAATCGGGCACCGTCACGTTTGACCTGGCCAGGACTGTAAAGGAGATCAAGGCCGGTAAAGTGGAGTTTCGCACCGATAAAGGTGGTGTGATCCACGCCGCCGTGGGCAAAGTGCGGTTTTCGGTGGAGGATCTTTATGAGAACACCATGGAGCTGGTTGATCTGCTGTTGAAAATGAAACCTGCCACGGTGAAGGGGACCTACGTGAAGAGTGTGACTGTCAGCTCCACCATGGGGCCGGGGGTTCGGGTGGAGACTTTGAATATTGGAGCGAAGGTCGTCCCGGCGGCCTGAAACGCGAAGATAAAGAAATAGAGGACTGGAAGAAAGATGGTTACCGAAGCGAAAAAAGTTGAAGTGGAGAAGCTTCAGGAGCTTTTTAAAAAGTCCAGATGCGCCCTGATCGCAGAATACAATGGCGTGACGGCGGTGGATATGACGGCTTTGCGCCAGGGGCTGCGGGGCGCGGAGAGCCAACTGAAAGTTACGAAGAACACTTTGGCGAAGCTGGCGATCAAGGATACGAGTTTTGAAGGGGCCGGTTCCATGCTGGCGGGGCCTGTGTCCATCATCTTCAGCTTTGGCGATGATGTGAGCAAGCCGGCCAAGATGTTGCTAGACTTCGCCAAGACCCACGATACCATGAAGGTGGTGGGGGGGGTGCTGGAGGGCTCGACCCTGGGGCCCAATGATGTGAAAAAGCTGGCCACGTTGCCGCCCAAGCCCGTGGTGCAGGGAATGCTGCTTGGGCTGTTGCAGGCTCCGGCGCGGAATTTTGTGGGATTGCTGGTCGCTGTGCCCAGGAAGATGCTGTATGCGCTCAATGCCATAGCGGATAAAAAACAGGCAGGTTGATGTCCTGTGTCAAATAACGAATTTTACTTTTTTTTGAATAAGGAGTGGTTAACATGTCCATCAGCAAAGATGATGTGAAGGAATTCTTGAAAAATTTGCCTGTTCACGAGATGCTGGGTTTCGTGAAAGAACTGGAAGAGGAATGGGGAGTGAGCGCGGCCGCCCCGGCGGCGGTGATGGCGGCTCCGGCCCAGGACGCGGCGGAAGATGCCGGCCCCACCACAGTTTCCGTGGTGCTCTCCAGCGCAGGGGACAAAAAGGTCGGCGTGATCAAGGTGGTTCGGGAGATCACCGGGCTTGGGCTCAAGGAAGCCAAGGACCTGGTGGACAGCGCCCCGAAAGCCGTGAAGGAAGGTATAGATAAGAAAGAGGCGGAGGAGATCAAGGCCAAGCTTGAAGAAGCTGGCGCGATCGTGGAGGTAAAATAGCCGGTTGGGTAAGCAAGGCTTGAATGGCCCGGAATTTTGTCATAACTCTTTTTCTATAGCCCTTCGGCCCCAAGCGCCCTTCGGCGCTTGCGGCCTATAGCGGAGGTTACCTAATGAGCAAGGCGGTTGATTATCGGCCCGGCAAAACTCCTATTCGCCGGAGGAACTATTCCAAGATAGCGTCTATTCTGGACATCCCGAACCTTCTTGAGGTGCAGACAAAGTCATACGAGAAGTTTCTGCAAAGGACCATTTCCCCCGCCAAGCGGAAGGAGATGGGCCTGCAGGAGGTCTTTGTCCGCACTTTTCCCATAAACGATTACAAAGGGCTTGCCACTTTGGAGTTTAAGGGGTATGAGCAGGGGATATGGGAGTGCAAGTGTGGTGAGTATATAGACCTGGGTGGCCCGGGGGTGGTGTGCGACCGGTGCCATAAGGAATTGTCGTATAAGGAAAAGTTCCATGTGGACGATTGTCGCCAGCGAGGGCTGACCTACGCCGACCCCCTGAAAATCCTGGTTCGCCTGGTGGTGAAAGAGGAGATAGAGGGCACGGGGGAATTTCATGTCCGGGAAGTGAAGGAGCAGAAGATATACCTGGGGGAAATTCCCCTGATGACGGAAACGGGCACCTTCATAATTAACGGCACGGAGCGAGTGGCGGTGAGCCAGATGCATCGCTCGCCGGGGGCATTTTTTACCAGCGAAAAAGGGAAAGGCGCCCAGTCGGGCCAGACCAACTACTCCGCCCGGCTCATCCCGTACAGAGGATCGTGGCTGGACTTTGAATTCGATGTCAAAGATATCCTTTACGTCCGGATCGATCGTCGCCGGAAATTTCCTGTTTCCGTGTTGCTCAAAGCCCTGGGATATGAGATCGAAGAACTGATCTCCCATTTCTATAATGTGGCCACGATAAACTTCGACCACGGCCAGGATGAATTCGCCGTGGAGGTGACTCCCGATATCCTGGGCCTGGGATTGAAGGTTCACGGAGAGATCAAAAGCCCGAAAACCGGCGAGTCTCTTGTCCGCAGTGGCAGGAAGCTGAGCAAGAAAAACATAAGGACCCTGATCGAGCATGATGTGAAGACGCTTCGCATCACCCGGGAGGAGATCCTGGGGCAATTCTGCGCCCAGGATGTGGTGGACGAGGAGACCGGTGAGATCCTGGTGGAGATAAACAGCTCCATCACCGAGGAGACCCTGAACGTCCTGAGGGAGCGCCAGAGGGATTCCTTCAAGATGATGGTGATAAGCGAGCAGTTCAAGGACACTTCCTTCCGAGACACCCTGGTGGTGGACAAGGTGGAGAGCACCGAAGAAGCTCTGCGGGAAATATACAAAAGAATGCGGCCTGGCGATCCTCCCACTCATGAGACCGCCAAGGCCCTGTTTGAGAACCTTTTCTTCAATCCGAAGCGATACGACCTTTCGGAAGTGGGAAGGCTGAAGCTCAACAACAAGCTGGGTCTTGATTATCCACTCACCCAGAGGCTGCTGACCAAAGAGGACATTCTCAACACCGTGCGAGTGCTCTATGACTTGCGCCAGGGAATCGGCCAGACCGACGATATCGACCATCTGGGCAACCGGCGGGTGCGCTCCGTGGGTGAGTCGGTGGAGAACCAGTTCCGCATCGGGCTTGTCCGGATGGAAAAAGCCATCACCGAGCGGCTGAATATCATGGATCTGTCCACATGCATGCCGCATGACCTTATAAACGCCAAGCCTGTGACCGCCGCCATCAAGGAGTTCTTCGGTTCGTCCCAGCTTTCGCAGTTCATGGACCAGACCAATCCGCTCTCCTCCATCACCCACAAGCGGCGTCTTTCGGCGCTGGGGCCCGGCGGGTTGACCAGGGAACGGGCCGGGTTTGAAGTGCGCGATGTGCACCCGAGCCACTATGGCCGCATATGCCCTATCGAAACGCCGGAAGGCCCGAACATAGGGTTGATATCCTCCCTGTCCACATTCGCCCGGGTCAACGATTTTGGGTTTATCGAAACCCCGTACAGCAAGGTGGCGAATGGCCAGGTTTCCCAGGAAGTGGTGTATCTTTCCGCCACTCAGGAGGACAACCACACCATAGCCCAGGCCAACGCCCCTCTGGACGAGAACCGGAAGTTTATCAGGGATCTGGTGCAGGCCAGGCGTGATGGGGACTACGTGATGGTGCCGCCGACGGAAATAGACCTGATGGACGTATCGCCCAAACAGCTGGTCTCCGTGGCCGCGGCTCTTATCCCGTTTCTGGAAAACGACGACGCTAACCGGGCTCTGATGGGCTCCAACATGCAGCGTCAGGCGGTTCCCCTGCTCAAAGCCCAGGCTCCCCTGGTGGGGACCGGCATCGAAGCCCAGGCGGCGCGGGACTCCGGCGCGGTGGTCGTGGCCCGGAATCCTGGGGAGGTTATCTCCGTGGACGCCGGCAGGGTGGTGGTTCGCGCCCAGGCCAAGAACAAAGAAATGTTGACCGTGGATATATACAACCTGATCAAGTATGACCGGTCCAACCAGAACACGTGCATCAACCAGACCCCCATCGTGTCCCTGGGGCAGAAGATAAAAGCGGGAGATGTGATCGCCGATGGCCAGGCCACCGACCGGGGGGAGCTGGCCCTGGGGCGCAACGTGCTGGTGGCGTTCATGCCCTGGAACGGCTACAACTTCGAGGACGCCATTATCGTCTCGGAAAAACTGGTGAAGGAGGATGTGTATACCTCCATCCACATCGAAGAATTCGAAGTGGAGTCCAGGGACACTCGCCAGGGAAAAGAAGAGATCACCCGGGATATCCCCAACGTCTCCGAAGAGGCGCTCAAGAACCTGGACGATTCGGGCATCATCAGGATAGGCGCCAAGGTGAAGACCGGCGATATCCTGGTGGGGAAAGTGACCCCCAAAGGGGAAACACTGCTTTCGCCGGAAGAAAAACTGTTGAAAGCCATATTTGGCGAGAAAGCCGGCGATGTGCGCGACACCTCGCTGGTGGTTCCCCCGGGCAACGAGGGCACGGTGATAAACGTCAAGGTTTTCTCCAGGCGAGGCTCGGAAAAAGACGCCCGCAGCGTGGAGATTGAAAACTCCGAGCGGGAGAAGCTGGAAAAGGATATGCGGTCCAAGACCTCTATCGTGGAGCAGGAGCGGGATTCGAAAATCCGTGACCGTGTCCGCGGGCATAAGAGCGTCAAGACCATGAAGAAAGGCGCCAAGACTCTCATTGCCACCGGCGCCGAGTTCACCGCCGAACTGCTGGCCGAGTTCAAGGGGCCGGACCTGGTTGCCATCGAGATCGATAATGAGCAGGTGATGCAAAAGGTCACAGAGATTATCGAGGAGAGCGATGAGCAGGCCAACGGCATCCGCGGCGAGTATGAAGACCGGATTGAAAAATTCGCCGCCGGGGACGAGCTGGCCCCAGGTGTTATCAAGATGGTCAAGGTCTATATCGCCATAAAGCGCAAGCTGCAGGTTGGAGACAAAATGGCGGGCCGCCACGGCAACAAGGGCGTGGTTTCCGTGATAGTGCCGGAAGAGGACATGCCCTATATGGAAGACGGAACTCCGATTGAGATCATTCTCAATCCTCTGGGCGTGCCTTCCAGGATGAACGTGGGGCAGATAATGGAGACCAATCTGGGCATGGCCGCTCACTTGACCGGGGAGCATATGATGACTCCGGTTTTCGACGGCGCCCATGAGGAGGATATTCGGAATCTGCTGGAAGCCAGCGGCTACCCCAAAAACGGGAAGATAACCCTGGTGGACGGGAAAACAGGATTGAAATTCGACCAGCAGGTTCTGGCGGGATACATATATATGTTGAAGCTTCACCACCTGGTGGATGACAAGATCCATGCCCGTTCCACGGGTCCATACTCTTTGGTCACCCAGCAACCCCTGGGCGGCAAAGCCCAGTTCGGCGGCCAGAGGCTCGGAGAGATGGAAGTGTGGGCGCTGGAGGCCTATGGCGCCGCGTTCACCCTGCAGGAGATGCTGACGGTGAAATCCGACGATGTGGAAGGCCGCAAGAGAATCTATGAATCGATTGTCAAGGGAGATCACATGTTGCACCCCGGAGTGCCGGAGTCGTTCAACGTCCTGGTAAAAGAGCTGCAGGCGCTGGGGCTGGATGTGGAGCTTTTGCAGCAGCCGAACGGTAAGTAGATCGCCATGCAAAAGCTCGATAATGACGTCCCGACAGGACTTATGGCCAAAAAAATAAACTAAGGAGATATGCCATTGGACACCTACGCAGGCTCCTTCATGGAAAAGCCCAAGGACCCGATAATATTTAACGCCATCAGGATCAGGCTGGCCTCCCCGGAGAAAATCAGATCCTGGTCTTTCGGCGAAGTGAAGAAACCGGAGACCATCAACTACAGAACCTTCAAGCCGGAGCGGGATGGCCTTTTCTGCGCCAAAATCTTCGGCCCGGTGAAGGACTGGGAGTGCATCTGCGGAAAATACAAGCGGATGAAGCACAAGGGAGTGGTCTGCGAAAAATGCGGCGTGGAAGTCACCTTGTCGAAGGTGCGAAGAGAAAGAATGGGGCATATCGAGCTTGCCAGCCCTGTGGCCCATATCTGGTTCTTCAAGGGGCTGCCCAGCAGGATCGGCAATTTCCTCGACCTGACCCTCAGGGAACTGGAAAAAATCATCTACTTCGACAGTTATATAGTTGTGGATCCCGGGGAGACGGGGCTGAAATATAAGCAGACCCTCACCGAGGAGGCGTATCGGCAGGCCCTGGAAACCTATGGGGAGACCGCGTTCAAAGCCAGCATAGGGTCCGAGGCTGTGGACCAGCTTATCAAAAGCATAGATATGGAAGAGCTGGCCGAGGAGCTTAAGGAAGCTTTGAAGGAAACCACCAGCCAGCAGACCCAGCGAAAGCTGGCCAAGAGGCTGAAGGTTGTGGAAGCGTTCCGCAAGTCGGGGAACAAACCGGAATGGATGATCCTGAAGGTGGTTCCAGTGATTCCGCCGGAGTTGCGCCCGCTGGTGCCGCTGGACGGTGGCAGGTTCGCCACCAGCGACCTGAACGACCTGTACAGGCGGGTGATAAACCGAAACAACAGGCTCAAGCGGATCCAGGAATTAAGAGCGCCGGATATAATTATCCGCAACGAAAAAAGAATGCTGCAGGAGGCGGTGGCCGCCCTGTTCGACAACGGACGTCGCGGGCGAACCCTGAAGGGCCCCAACAAAAGGCCGCTCAAATCGCTCTCCGATATGCTCAAGGGAAAACAGGGACGTTTCCGCCAGAACCTGCTGGGCAAGAGGGTGGACTATTCCGGCCGATCCGTCATCGTGGTGGGCCCGGATCTGAAGTTCTACCAATGCGGTCTGCCAAAGAAAATGGCGGTGGAGATGTTCAAGCCGTTCATTTTCCAGAAGCTGGAACAGAAAGGCTATGCCTCCACCATAAAGAGCGCCAAGAAAATGGTGGAGCAGGAAAAGCCGGAAGTGTGGGAAGTGCTCGAGGAGGTGGTGGCGGATCACCCTGTGTTGTTGAACCGCGCCCCGACCCTGCACAGGCTTGGCATCCAGGCTTTCATGCCGGTGCTGGTGGAAGGGAAAGCCATAAAGCTCCATCCGCTGGTGTGCTCGGCCTTCAACGCCGACTTCGACGGCGATCAGATGGCCGTCCATGTGCCGCTCTCCATCGAGGCGCAGGTGGAAGCCAAGTTTTTGATGATGTCGGTGAACAACATACTTTCACCCGCCAGTGGCAAGCCTATCGCCGTCCCCTCCCAGGATATCGTGCTGGGATGCTATTACCTGACCAAGGAACGCGGCGGCTCCATGGGGGAAAACAAGTCGTTTTCCGACCCGGCGGAAGTGCGCTGCGCCTATGACAATAACAAGCTCTCCGTCAACGCCCGGATCAGGGTTCGAATAGAAGGAAAAGTGCGGGACACCACCGCCGGTCGGGTGTTGATGTACGAGATCCTCCCCGAGGGGATGGGTTTTGAGCGGGTGAACCGCCTTCTGGTGAAAAAGGAACTTCAGGCCCTGGTGAACGAGGTGTTCATTATCAAGGGTCGGAACGACACCGTGAAGTTTCTCGATGACCTCAAGGATCTGGGCTTCAGCATGGCGACCCGGGCCGGCATATCCATCTCCATTGACAACATGCTGATCCCCACCCACAAAAACACATTCGTGGGGAAAGCGACCAAGGAAGTGGCCAAGGTCAATCATCAATACCACGAGGGATTGATCACCCAGGGTGAGCGGTACAACAAGATTATCGATATCTGGGCCCACGCCACCG
Source organism: Nitrospinota bacterium (assembly GCA_029879765.1). Classification (GTDB taxonomy): domain Bacteria; phylum Nitrospinota_A; class UBA7883; order UBA7883; family UBA7883; genus JAOUMU01. Next base: position 9,744 of record JAOUPQ010000072.1, read on the forward strand.
AGGAAGTGGCCGGCGAGATGTTCAAGGAACTGCAGCAGCAGGACGACGACATCGTGGCGGGCAAGGGGCCGAATCCGGACTTTAACTCCATCTTCATCATGGCCGAATCGGGCGCCAGGGGAAGTGGACAGCAGATCCGGCAATTGGCCGGAATGCGCGGTCTGATGGCAAAGCCATCCGGCGAGATCATGGAAACACCCATCACCGCCAACTTCCGCGAGGGGTTGACAGTGCTGCAATACTTCATCTCCACCCACGGCGCCCGAAAGGGATTGGCCGATACTGCGCTAAAGACCGCCAACTCCGGCTATCTGACCCGCAGGCTGGTGGATGTGGCCCAGGACATCATCATCCTGGAGGACGACTGTGGCACCCTCAACGGCATAGAGATTATTGCGCTGGTGGAGGGGGGCGAGGTTATCCAGGAACTGGGAGAGCGTGTCCTGGGCAGGTTCGCCCAGGAAGAGGTCATCGACCCCTTCAACAAGGAAGTGCTGCTCAGCCCCAATGAGATAATTGACGAGAAGGCTGTGAAGCTTTTTGAGGAGCGGGGAATTGAACGGGTGAAAATCCGCTCCACCCTGACATGTGAGTCCAAGGACGGTGTGTGCATAAAGTGCTACGGGCGCAACCTGGCCACCGGCGGCGTGGTGGAAATCGGCGAGGCGGTGGGTGTCATCGCCGCCCAGTCCATCGGCGAGCCGGGAACCCAGCTGACCATGCGCACTTTCCACATCGGCGGAACCGCCTCCCGAGTGGCGGAGCAGACGACCCTGCACGCCAAGAAAGAGGGAATATTAAAATTCGTCGATATAAAGCATATCCAGGTTTCCGACAAGGAAAGCGTGGTTATGAACCGTAACGGCGGACTTATTATCCAGAACAACCAGGGACGGGAGCTTGAAAGGCACAAGATCATCTATTCGGCCAAACTGCGGGTGAAAGATGGCGACCGGGTTAAGGAAGGCGACATCCTGGCTGAGTGGGATCCCTACACCATGTCCATCCTGACCGAGCATGGTGGAAAGGTGGCCTTCGGCGACATTCTGGAAAACCTCACCATGCGCGAGGAAATCGACGATACCACGGGGCACTCCGAGAAGGTCATCCTGGACCACCGGGAGGAGAAAAAGCAGCCGCGGATATCCATCAAGGATGAGCACGGCAAGACTGTGGGCCGATACCCGCTTCCGGCGGGAGCGCATCTGGCGGTTCATGAAGGGGACGACATCAAGGCCGGCGATGTTATCGCCAAGATCCCCCGCGAATCGATGAAGACCAAAGACATCACCGGCGGTCTGCCCCGGGTGGCGGAGCTGTTCGAGGCCCGGAAGCCTCACGAGCAGGCCACCATTACAGAGGTCAATGGCCGGATTTCCTTCGGAGGCATAGTCAAGGGAATGCGCCGGGTGGTGGTTACCACGGAAAACGGCGAGGCGCATGAGTATCTGATGCCTCGCGGAAAGCACGTCAACGTCCATGAGGGAGATTACGTCCGGGCCGGCGAGGCTTTGATGGACGGCGCCTCCAACCCGCATGATATCCTGGCGGTTCTGGGTGAGAAAGAGCTGCAGAAATATCTGGTCAACGAAGTGCAGGAGGTATACCGGCTGCAAGGCGTCCAGATCAACGACAAGCATATCGAGATCATTGTGCGGCAGATGCTAAAGCACCTGATCGTGGAAGACGGTGGCGACACCGAGCTTATGGTGGGCGAAATGGTGACCAAAACCAGGTTCCAGGAAGAAGTGCAAAAAGCGCTCAATGATGGCGGTCGGCCGGCCAAGGGGCGCCCCACATTGCTGGGCATCACCAAATCGTCCCTGTCCACGGAAAGCTTCATCTCCGCGGCCTCCTTCCAGGAAACCACCAGGGTGCTCACGGAAGTCTCCGTTTCCGGGAAACTGGACACCCTCAAGGGGCTCAAGGAGAACGTCATAATGGGTCGGCTGATCCCCGCCGGGACAGGCGCCCGCAAATACGCGAATTATGGCATCAAGCTGATGGCCCTTCCAGGATTTCTGGATCGCGAACAGGCTCCTCCTGCGGAAAAAGCGGCTGTGGAAGTGGCCGAGGACATTTCCGACACTGACGAGGAATTGTGACAGGCCGCGAATCCTGACCATACGTTTACGCCGGTGGTGGCCATGCCGCCACCGGTTTTTTTTATTTTCACATCCGGCGATAAGGCTCGGCCGGGATAAGGCGCCATGAAAGAAACGGAAGAGAAAAAACCGTCTCAGATACGCAAGGCGTTTTCTGACGCTCTCAAATCATGGACCTCCTACGAGCACAACACCTTCCTGGTGGTGGTGGCCGGAGCCCTGGGTGTGGTTTGCGGTCTTCTGGCCGTGGTGTTCGAATGGGCGCTGGACTTTGCCAGCCACCTGTTTCTAGAAAATCCCAAATCCTGGTTTTCCGATGGATCGCTCATATATCTTCTTGTGATCCTGCCCCTGACTCCGGCCTTAGGAGGCCTGATAGTAGGTGTGATTCGCTACTACGCCAAAATGGAGGGGGAGTCCGGCTCGGCGGCGGAAGTGATGAAGTGGACGGCGGTGGACCGGGGAATGGTGAAAAAACGCACAATCTGGATGCGGCTGGTGGCCACCGCCGTCACCATCGGCTCCGGCGGCTCCGGCGGCCGGGAGGGGCCCATCGCCCAGATGTGCGGCGCGGCGGGATCGGCCATAGGGCAGGCATTGAAAATGTCCGCGGAGCGGTTGCGACTTCTGGT
>JAOUPQ010000285.1 GCA_029879765.1 Nitrospinota bacterium
CCCGTCGGCGGCGCCGTCCTTCCCGGCCAGGTGGGCGGCCAGGATCGTGTCCACCCCGGCGCCACATCCGATATCCAGGATACGGTCGCCAAAGCGGATCGGGGAAGTGGAGAAAAGATGGGTCACCCCGCAATAGGTGGATGCGGTCTCCTCATCCAGGATAGCGGTGACTTTGCTGTCGTATCCCAGGCCATCCATTCCCTCGCGGCCGGTGGGGTATCGGAACAGTTTTTTCCAGCCGCCTGCCGCCACCTTGGCATAGCGGGAGAGGACGCTGTTGTTTATCTTCTCCAGGTCTTCCGGAGTGAACGCGGCGCCGGCCATGACTTATCTGCAAAACTCCATGAGTCAGTGTATTCTCCCTGGAAGGATTATGCAATTGCCCCGTATGCTGTTGTCCCAATCAACGCCCAGCGCACAGGGTTACTTTTTGGATTTCATCTCCACCGCCAGGTCCGGATCGAACAGGTCGTCGGACAATCCGGTGTTCAGCCCCACCAGCCCCACGTGGTGATAAAACACTGCGTCGTCGCTGGAAAACTTGATTTCGTGGGGGATTATGGCGATGTTGTTCACCATTCTAAAATTGTGGAATATCCATGTCACTTCCCCCCCGCTGGGGCTGTTGGCCTTTATCTGCAAAGGGAGCATCGTCTCCTGCTCCAGCCAAATGGTCATCCCCTCCCCGTTGTCCACGACGACCACCGGTCTCCCCTCGAAAAGCTCCTCCCCTTTCATGGTGGATTTCGGCCCCAGGGAAAGGTTGATATACTTCACCAGTGGGTCTGGCCGCACACCGCCATGGGTGTCCGGGTCTATGCTGACTTTGCTGCCGCTGGGGGTGATGGTCCAAGCTTCCTGGCCGTCGAAGATTGTTAGAAACTGCAATATGCTGCCGTTGGCCAATGGGGCTTCGACCTCATAGCGGATCATCGGCCCTTTGGTGAACACCCGCACTCTCTGGCGGAGGGTCTTGCCAATGGGCAGACGGGTGCTGACATCCTGCACCAGGGCCATCTCATGGATGACGGCCAGGGAGGCGCCGGTCTTCTGTTGGAACTGGCTGCGAATCTGGTCGATATTCATGGCATCGGCCCTGGCGGGGCTGATGGATGCAGCCACGCCCAGAAACGCGGCAAAGAGGGAAAGAGTGATTCGTCTCATGGTCATACGCCTCCTGTATATATATTAGGCCCAACCACGGATCTTGTAAAAGACGATGGCCGCCACTTCCCGAAGAACAAACACCTGTTCCACCAGCCGGTTCCACATCTTGTACCGGATGAACAACCCCTCTCCGATATCTTCCCAGCCATATGATTCCGAAGCTGCGGAGGCGTATACATGGGCGAATCCTGCGGCTTTGAACGCCAGAACCGATCGCTTCACATGGCTGGGGGAGGTGACCAGCAGATAGCTGTCCTTTTTATAGTCCCCCATTTTCGTCTCCTTGATGTATTTGGCGTGCTCATTGGTGGAACGAGCCTGTTTTTCCAGCAGGATCGATTCCCTGGGTACACCGCGCAACATAAGCTCCACTTTTATGGTCCACAGGGTGGAGCCGATATATCGCCCTTCCAGCTTGTTGGAGATAATCACCTTGGCCGATGGGTTCTTCTGGGCCTCCAGAGCGGTCTGATATGTTCGGCCCAGAGTGGTGATGTTGGGGATAGGCCCGGCTGGCAACAGGACGATATAATCACATTTGTCGGAATATTCCGCCACGGCCAGCCACTCGGCCACTGGCTGGTATGCTTTGGTGAAAGCTGATAGGACGAACAGAAAGGAGAATACGCCAAACCAGAAGAAGAGGTTTCTCAATCGTTCCAACATCTTCGGGCGCTGGCGCCTGGTGTTCAAAGTTATCTGCGTATCCAAACCCGCTCCTGCCTATCTGTTATATTTGCTGATAAAGAGTATATAAGCCAACGGCTTACAGAACCATGACTTAATTCGTATCAGGAAAAAGAAGATATGGGAAACAAGGGGCAGAGGCTTGGTCACTGGATGGAAGGCCTGGCGGTGGCGAGCAGCAGTCTTTCCCCTGCCCGCTATGCGCAAGGCCATGGCCTGGCGCCATAATGCCTTAAAAGTGCGGTAAATATGAACTGGCACGACCAATATAAAATACTCCATCAAATAATTATTGATTCTGCTCACAATAGTGCGTATGTACGGAATAATGTGTGTCTGTAGGTTCGTCACAGAAGAGCGCCTTGTCCTGGGTGCTGACCGGGCTGAAGTTTTCCACGCTGCTGCAGGTCATTATGGCGTCAAAATAAATATTTCGACGGTAATCTCCCTCCCTGTCCCGGCGGAATGAGTGAAAATGTATTATAATCACAAAATCCAGCGTAGATCCTGGAGAAAAAGCGCATAAGGAAATCTATTGATAATGAACGATAACCTCCTCTCCAAAGCCATCGAAGCGGCCGCTCGCGGCTGTGCTGATGGTGAAATGGTCGGCTGGGCCGCATGTATGGTTATACACCATGAACGATAACCTCCTCTCCAAGGCTGTCGAAGCGGCCATCAACGTCATAGACGCTGAGGCCAGGGCGCTGGATCGGCTGGGGGAGATGGTGCGGTCCCAGGAGTTCCGGCGGGCGGTGGAAATCCTTTTCGCGTGCCAGGGAACCGTGTACATCGTCGGCCTGGGAAAAAGCGGGCTGGTGGGACAGAAAATCGCCGCCACCATGACCAGCACCGGCGCTCCCGCCGCGTATATCCATGCCGGCGACGCGTTGCATGGAGACCTGGGGGCCATCCGCCCTCGCGACTGTGTCATCCTGATCTCCAAAAGTGGGCAGACCAGGGAGATCCTGGAAGTTATCCCTTTCCTTAAAAACAATCGCAACCCCACCATCTCCATCACCAACGAGCCTGGTTCCCCTTTGGCCGAACGGACGGATGTGACTTTGCCGATGATGGTGGAGACAGAAGGTTGTCCCCTGAACCTGGCCCCCATGACCTCCTCCACCGCCGCCATGGCCATCGGCGACGCGCTGGCCGGGGCGCTTATTGTGGCCAGGGATTTCAAGCCGGAGCATTTCGCCCGGTTCCATCCCGCAGGGCGGCTGGGATTTTTGCTCACCGCCAAGGTCGGTGATCTGCTTAAATCCGGCGTGAACCCTGTGGTGGAGGAAAACGTCACCCTGCGACAGGCGGTGGTGGCGCTGGTGGAGAGCCGCATGGGGGGGATAAGCATCGTGGGGCCGGAGGGGAAGCTGACCGGCGCATTGACCGATGGGGATCTGAAAAGGATCATGCTGGAGAAAAGCCCCCGCCTCGACGAAAAGCTCTCCCTGTTCATGACCCGAAACCCCGTGGTGGCCAGGCCGGAGGATTCGGCAGCCTCCGCAGTGGAGATCATGGAGAACCGGACCACCCAGATATCGATCCTCCCCGTGGTGGATGCAGACTATAAGCCTCTGGGTATATTGCGCCTGCACGATATCATTCGGTCCGCCCTGTAACCTGGCGCCTTCTGCGCGCCTGCCTGGGGGAAAAGATGGATTCGATGTTTCTGAACATCCTCGGCGCTGTGGCGCTGTTGCTGCTGTTGGGTATCCCCCTCATTATGATGAAC
>JAOUPQ010000286.1 GCA_029879765.1 Nitrospinota bacterium
AAGGTCCAGGAGGAAATTTATGGATTATAAAGGCGCTCCCGCCATCCCCCTGCTGCCGTACCAGAAGCGCTGGATACAGGACCGCGCCCGGTTCAAGGCGGGGATGATGAGCCGACAGAGCGGCAAGACCTTCTCCTCAACCCTGGAGATCGTCGATCGTGTTCTGGAATCGGCCGCCGAGGGCAGACGGGAGGATTGGATGATCCTGAGCCGGGGGGAGCGCCAGGCCCGCGAAGCGCTGAACGAAGGGGTGAAGCGCCACCTCATGGCCTTCGGGGCCGTGTTCAAAAGCATGGAGGGCTCCTGGGCCGGGGCGGAAGCCACCTATAACGCGCTGGAGGTGGAGCTTTCTTCCGGGTCCAAAATCACCGCCCTGCCCGCCAACCCGGATACGGCCAGGGGCTTTTCGCGCAACGTGTTGCTGGACGAGTTCGCCTTCCACCACGACAGCAGGCGGATATGGGCGGCGGTGTTCCCCGTCATCACCCGGCGCAGGCTCTGCATCCGCGTCATCAGCACTCCCAACGGAAAGGACAACAAGTTCCACGACATCATTACCCAGACCGACGGAAGGTGGAGCGTGCACATCACCGACATTCACCAGGCTGTGGCCCAGGGGCTGGATGTGGACCCGGTGGAACTGAAAGAAGCCCTGGGGGATGACGAGGCGTGGGCCCGTGAGTATGAGCTGAGCTGGCTGGACGAATCCACCGCGTGGCTTTCCTATGACCTCATCGCCCGGACGGAGGATGACCACGCCGGGGAGCCTTCCGCATACGGCGGCGGTGCCTGCTACCTGGGGGTGGATATAGGCCGCCGACACGACCTGTGGGCTGCGGCGGCGCTGGAGATGGTGGGGGACGTGCTGTGGCTGCGGGAGCTTGCCGTCCTGCGGGGCGCTTCCTTCGCCGAGCAGGACGCGGAGCTGGAGCGGATGATGAAAAATTACGACATCCGTCGCGCCGCCATGGACGAGACCGGACTGGGACTGAAGCCGGTGGAGGACGCAAAGGCCCGGCATGGAGCATGGAAAGTGGAAGGGGTCACCTTCACCGGGCAGATGAAGCACCACATGGCCGCTCTGGCCAAAAGGGCTTTTGAGGAGAAACAGATCCGGATCCCTGTGGACGACTCGCTGCGGCGGGATCTGCATAAGTTGCGCAAAAGCGTCACCGCCTCCGGGGCGCCCCGGTTCGACGCCGCCACGGGACGGGACGGGCACGCCGACCGGGCGTGGGCCCTGTTTCTGGCGATTTACGCCGCCTCCCAGGGGGGGGTGGCCATCGAATATCAATCACAAAGCAGGCCTGGGCGGACCGGGGAGGACCTGGACCGGTTCGGCTCGTCGTCTGGCGGATACACATTGGAGGACTATTGATCATGACTGACAGGATGAATATGGAAGCGGATATCAAGGAGAGGTCGGCGGCCCACACCGGCAAGGATGGTCTGGACACCGGATGGTTCATGGATGAGATACTATACCCGCCCGATTCCACCCGGCGCATGCGGGGGACGGATGTCTATGGCCCGGTGATGCGGGACGACCAGGTTCGCGCCGCCCTGACCCAGCGGCTGGCCCGGGTGGTGGCCATGGATTGGGAGGTGGTTCCGGGAGGAGACAGGGCGGAGGACCTGGCCGCGGCCCAGGGACTGCGTCAGGCCCTGGACGAGATCGACTTCGACAGGATAACCAAGCTGATGCTCCATGGCCTCTTTTACGGCTACTCGGTGGCGGAGGTGATGTGGCGCGACGAGGGGGCGCGCGTGGGGCTGGCCGATATCAAGGTGCGCGACCGGGGGCGGTTCATGTTCGGCCGGGACGGCTCGCTGCGGCTGCGATCCATAAGCAACCTGAATGGGGAGCCGATGCCGGACCGGAAGTTCTGGGTGTTCACCACGGGCGCGGACCATGGGGACAATCCCTACGGATTGGGGCTGGCCCACTGGCTCTACTGGCCGGTGTATTTCAAGCGGGGGGGGATAAAAAGCTGGGTGAAGTTTCTGGACAAATATGGCGCCCCCACGGCCAAGGGGGTTTTCCCCCGAGGCGCCACGGAGGAGGAGAAACGCAAGCTTCTGGACGCCCTGCGGGCCATCTCCACCGACGCTGGGATAATCGTGCCGGAAGGGATGCAGGTGGAGCTGATCGAGGCGGCCAGGGGGGGCCAGGCGGAGTACGCCGGGCTGTACGACAGGATGAACGAGGCCATCGCCAAGGTGATCCTGACCCAGACCATGACCCTGGAGAGCGGGTCGTCATACTCCCAGTCGCGGGTGCATTGGGACGTGGGGGCGCAGATGGCCCGGGACGACGCGGACACCCTGATGCAGTCGTTCAACCGCTCCGTGGCGGTGTGGCTTTGCCAGTGGAACTTCCCCGGGGCCAGGCCGCCGAAGGTGTGGCGCGCGGTTGTGGACCGCCCCAGCAGGGATGAGTCCGCGGAGTTGGACGGGAAAATCGCCGGACTGGGCTATGGCCCCACGGCGGACAGAGTGCGCCAGGTTTATGGAGAAGGTTATGAGAAGAGGGAGTGAGGGGGGGGGCAGTCATTGTTGTTTTATGCTAACGAAACGCAGCATATTTACTCTATTTCATAAATAATCTAGAGTTTTTATAATGGTAATGTTTCCAATAACTAGATGCAATTGGTATAATATGACTTATACCATACATCATCTAGGGGTGGATCATGCATGACAATCTAGACGAACACGGACAGCCAGTTAATAGGCGTTTTAACAAGGAAAAACTGGAGGGTAGGTCTATTGATGTCAATGGCGCCGCAAAAATAGTCCAGTGTGGCGCCGTAAAAGTGGACCACCTAGTTTAAGTTAAGCTTCCTGTTTTGTCTGCTTTTTAGTGTTTTATTTTCGTTTTCTTTTTGCTGGAGGAGAGCCGGTAGCTGTCGCCGTTCATCTCCAGGATGTGGACATGATGGGTGAGCCTGTCGAGAAGAGCGCCGGTGAGACGTTGTGAGCCGAAGACCTCCGTTTACTCATCGAATGGCAAGTTGCTGGTGATGATAACGGAGCCCTGCTCGTAGCGTTGACTGATCACTTCGAACAGAAGTTCGGCCCCCGTCTTGCTCAAAGGAACGAATCCAAGCTCATCGATGATCAGAAGTTTTTGACGGGCCAGCTGCTTCACTGTAAACCGGCCACCCGTACCGCGGCGAATCGGCCATGCCTTCGGAGCGTAGCGACGCTGTTTTAATCATCTTCTTTCAGCTTTATGTTTTCGTCAACTTCGATCTGGTTTTTCTCATCGATTCACCTTTTATCGACACTTTAAAGGCGTTGTGCACAAGGCGGTCCAGGTTGGCGTCGGTCAGAGTGGGGTCGCCCATAGTTTCGTGCCATTTGCTTACAGGCAACTGGCTTGTCACGATAGTAGAGCGAAGGCCGTGCCGGTCCTCCATGATCTCCAGGCTTTTCTGCTTGGAAAAATGACTTTGAGCGCAATGTAAAAAAAAGTGAAAAGGGTGGTAATTATCTTTCGTATATGGCAGCTATATCATGTATTCTGCGCTTCATTTCTATGCGGATATGTAACGGTTCTAAACACTCGCATTTATCCC
>JAOUPQ010000002.1 GCA_029879765.1 Nitrospinota bacterium
TGTTGAAGCCCAGGGCGCGAACGCTGGTGGATCTGGCGGCCAGCGCCAGGTTGTATCTGGGGGACGAGGTTGAATATGACGAGAAGGCGGTGATAAAGTTTTTAACTTCCGACACCGCGGCTTTGCTTTCCGAACTGGCGGACCGCCTGATGATGGCTGATTTTGGCCGAAAGGATGATATTGAGTCGGTGTTCAACGGATTCCTGGAGGAGAAGGGGCTGAATCTCAAGGCTGTGGCGCAGCCGGTGCGGGTGGCGCTCACCGGAGGCACGATAAGCCCCGGGTTGTTCGATATTATGGCGTTCATGGGGCGGGACAAATGCCTGGCGCGTATACGGGAAGGCGCCCGCCGGGCGCAGGGATAACTCAATAGCGGGAGGGTGGAGACAATGGTGACCAACGAGACTAAAAGGCCCATAAGCCCCGGCGCCGAAGAAGAGCTGGGGCAGGTCCACAGTGTGCTGGACAAGGGCGAGGTGGAGCTGGTGGATTATGTGGGGAGCGACCGGACCGTGGCCCGGGCCGCTCGAACTTCATACCAGGGGAGCGAGGGGAAAAGCGAGGAGGCGGACCAGCGCCTGATCCTGCGGTTGTGGAAGGACCGGCATACTTCACCCTTCGAGATGGTGGGGCTGACTTTCCGCATCCGGCTCCCCATTTTCGTGATGCGCCAGCATGTTCGGCACAGGACGGCGTCGCTGAACGAATGGTCCTTCCGATACACGGAGTGCCCGGAGCTTTTTTTCGTGCCTGATCATGACAATGTGCGGGGCCAGGGGAAGACGAACAAGCAGGTGGGCGAGGGGAAGCTGGATGAGGACGCGGCCACCAAGGCGCGGACCCTTATAGATGGCGTCAATCATCACGCATACAAGACCTATCGGCTTCTTTTGGAGCTTGGCGTGGCCCGGGAGCAGGCCAGGGTGGTGTTGCCTGTTTCCGCCTATACCCAGATTGTGTGGAGCATGGACATGCGCAACCTGCTGCACTACTTTTCGCTGCGGCTGGCCCCGGACGCGCAAAAAGAGATTCGTGATTACGCCATTGTGATGGCCAGGATTGTGAAAAAGGGATGGCCTATGATCTGGAACGCGTTCGCTGAAGGAAATGATCCCCTGGATCAGTGACGCGCCCCTGCCCACGCCTGGAGGTGGCGGAGTTATGTATTCTCGACGACCCCATCTTCGGCCCTGGGGCTTGGTTCCCCCACCGGAAGGGTTTCCTGGGGGATCACAGGAAGCCACAGGATAAAACTAGAGCCCTTTCCTGGACTGGATATCGCCTCTATTTTCCCTCCGTGGCTTTCCACAATCTTTTTCGCCGAGGGAAGGCCCAACCCTGTGCCTTTGGTTTTTGTGGTGAAGAAAGGTTCGAAAATGTTTTCCATCACATCGTCTTCGATTCCCTCTCCGGTGTCTTCAATGTTTATCCTCACCCATGGATATTCCTTGTCTCCTCCTAGGTCAATGCTGGATGGCAGTCTGTTCTGGTACGAGCCTGTTTCCCTGGAAGCGTCAATGGATAAGGTACCCCCATCCGGCATCACATCCACGGCGTTGAGCAGGATATTCCAGATCACCTGTTTGATGCCCTCCTGATCCACATATGCCAGCAGGCCCTCCTGGACGTTGATTTTTATATCCACTCCTCCAGGCAGCTTGGGACTGGACCGCAGCAAGGTGACCACTTCGTTAATAATCTCATTCAGGTTGGTGGATTGCCTGTCCAGGTTGGGAGGGGAGGAGTAATCGAGAAAGTCCGTGATTATGTTGTTCAGCCTGTCCGCTTCTCTCATGGTAATTTTCATCAGTCTCTGGCTGTGCTCGTCGAGAAAGGAGGAAAGATCGGAGGAGAGCATTTGTATCGAACCGCTGAGGGAGGCCAGTGGATTTCTGATCTCATGGGCGATAACGGCGGCGACTTTGCCGATGGCGGCCAGCCTCTCCGAATCCGCCATGCTCCTTTCCATCATCTTCAGCTCTGTCACATCCTGGAAGGCGGCAATGACCCCTTGTACTTTATCCCCCATAATGAACTTGTTTACTGCCATGGACAGGTATACATCTTCTGATTCTGGGTCTTTATATACCCAGTGATACCTTTTATCATCATTGTCAAGGCTCTCAATGCTAAAAAAGTATTCCTTTAATTCCTCCAGTTGCAGGACATCTTCAACCTTTTCCCTCAGCAGATCTTCCCTGCTCATTTTTAATATTTTTTCCGCTGCGGGATTTGTGGAGAGCACTCTTCTGTCCAGCCCTATGGCCATGAATCCCAGTCCCATATTATTCAGGACATTTTCATGGAAAGCCTGGAGCATGGTGAAATCCTCGATTTTTTGCGCCAGTTCCTCGCCTGTTTTGCTAAGCAATCTGGTGATATGGCTGCTCATGGCCGCCACAAAAAAGAAAGTGATGGTGTTCACCATAATGCTCAGAAATACGAAATAGAAAACGGTGGGATCCGCCAGGGGGGGGAAAGGGTAGAACGGCTTGATATAGCCCAGGTGCTCCATGTACACCATGCCTCCATAGAGGACAGTGGACATCCCCGCCAGGGCGTATGTGGCCATGGATTTTCCATAAAAAACCGAGGCCACAATCACGAGGACGTACATGAAGGTAAAAGGGCTGTTCAACCCTCCGGTGCAATATATTATCCATGTGATAAGGAACTGATCCAGCAGCAACTGCAAGTAGGCGAACCGACGCTGGCTGGAGCCCCATCCCAGGTATAAGGCGTAGATAATGGTCAGAAGATAGGTAGCCGCCACGGGGGCCAGGGCCGGGATATAGTCTCCCAGTCTTCCGAACTTGGCCTGGTAATACACCACCACACCCATCAGGAAGGAGATGATGGCCAGCCGGGCGGTGAGCAGGATACGGTTGTATATTGGGTCGAGGGGCTTTAGGATTAGGTTCTCGCCGGACAGGTTACTCATGGCAAGGTGACACTAAAGCGCACTGGCCGGGGCTTTTGCGCCCCGGCCAGCTTGCCTTTATAAGTTTTCGATCCCTGTCTTCAGCCGACAACTTCGCCAAGCTTGAATATGGGCATATACATGGCCACGACGACGAAACCGACCACCACGCCCAGGAAAACCATAAGGGCCGGCTCCAGCAGCGAAGTCATCGCATCCACTGCCGTGTCCACTTCGTTGTCATAAAAGTCCGCTATTTTGTTCATCATGGCGTCCAGGGCGCCGGTCTGCTCGCCGACCTCTATCATCTGGACCACCATTATGGGAAACACTCCCTGTTCCTTGAGAGGTTCTGAAAGACCTTTACCCTGTTTGATATCGTCAATAACTTCCAGAACCGCCTGTTCAATAACCTTTTGGCCTGCGGTTTTGGCAGTGATGGTGAGTCCTTCAATAATTGGCACACCGGAGGCGATGAGAGTTCCCATGGTTCTGGTGAACTTGGCCACGGCGATTTTCTGGATAAGCTCTCCTAGGACCGGCAATTTTATAAACACCCTGTCCGTGATGATCATCCCTTTTTCGGTGGCTCTGAATTTGATGAAAGCAAAGAACACCACCACCGGCATGACGAACACCAGGTACCATCTGGCTATAACAAAATTCGACGCTCCCAACACCACCTGGGTTGGCCATGGCAAGGCCTGGCCGAAGTCGGAAAACATGGTGCCGAACATGGGGATAACAAAGATCAGGAGGAAGATAACAACAGCCACCGCCACAGTGACGATAGCTGCAGGATATACCATGGCGCCTTTCACTTTTCCCTTCAGCGCCATGGCTTTTTCCATGTATTCCGCCAGCCGGATAAGGATCTTGTCCAGAATACCGCCCACCTCGCCGGCTTCTATCATGTTGGTATACAACTCGTCGAAAATATCCGGATGCTTCCGCAAAGCGTCGGCGAAAGTGTCCCCTGTTTCCACTTTCTGTTTGACGCTGGAGATGGCGCGGGCGAAAATCCTGTTTTCCGTGGAGTTCGCCAGGATGCTGAGACACTGAACCAGCGGCAAGCCTGCGCTGATCATAGTGGCGAATTGGCGGGTGAATATGACCACGTCTTTTTGCGTGGGGCCCCCTCCGAAGAGGACCATATCACTGTTAGGGGAGATTTTAGTGTATTTTATATGCTGACGGTTGAGCATGGTTTTGGCCTGCTCAATATTTTCCGCCTCAATGATACCTTCTTTGGTTCCAGCCTTCGTCGTATACTTATATTTAAACTCTGGCATAAACAATCCTTTAGTTAATTATCTTTCACAGGTCAAATCCTCTGCCTGTCTCCTTTAGCACATGTTTGAAAACGGTGTATTTGTCCGCAGTATCCCTGAGGGCCTTTCTTAGCAAAAGCTCAAAATTGGAAAACTCACTTTCATTAAATACCATATCCGCGCTCAAGCTGAAAGCTGTCAGCTCATCCAGAGTCTTGAAATTCTTCCCCACCAGCACTATGAACACTCTTCTGCGTTTATCCATGGGCAAGGGCTCAAGAAACTTCAGTATAGCGTTCCTGGAGGGGTCGGCGCCACCAAACCTCTCATTTAATAATATCAGATCATATTCAATTGACTGAAGTTTTTTATATCCATCCTCCTGGCTGCTGGCCAGGGTTATCTGATAATCGAGCTTTTTCAACACGGGGGATATCTTGGCAGCGTTTTGCTGGTCGGCTACCAGCGCTTTATATTTTCCTTCTCCCAAAAGATCAATCTCATGATCCAGGCTCCCACCCAGCTGTGGCATACCCTTGGCCCCAGCGCCCCTGGGGGGCAGAACCACATCCTGGGTCTGGTCCAGAGGCTTGTCCTCTTTCCCTTTAAAAACGCTGATGGGCCCTTTGCAGCTTGGGCATTTGAAGGTCTTGGAACCAGAGGCCGGAACCATATTATCCGGTATACTTACTGTCTTGTGACAGCTGGGACAGGATACTTTCATCGTCTACCTTTTCCTCCTCTTTCCTTTGCCGCCATCCACCTCCTTGGAATAATCATCATCCAGATCCAATCCTTCGATATCCGATGTTTTCTCGCCTCTTGTCTGCTTGACCTTGTCAATTTTTCTTTGCACCTCGGATTTTCGCGAGGCGTACGCGATGGCCGTTTCCTCCGTTATCAACCCATTGGCATAAAGCTCCGCCATATGGGCGTCGAAGGTTCTCCATCCAAAAGGCTCCGCCTGGGATATTATGTCATAAAAGGTTTTCCCCTCCTCCTCTCCATTGAGGATAGAGTCCTTGACACGCAGGTTCATCCCCATGATTTCGAAAGCCGCCACTCGCCCCCCTCCCTTCCGGGGCAGCAACCTCTGGCAGACGACCCAACGCAGTGTATCCGCCAGCCTTATACGGATAAGCTGCTCTTCCTCCTGGTCAAACATGCCGATTATGCGGTTTATGGTGGAGCCTGCGTCCACGGTGTGCAGCGTACTCATCAGAAGATGGCCGGTTTCAGCGGCGGTCATGCCGATCTCCATGGTTTCCCGGTCGCGCATCTCGCCCACCAGGATCACTTTGGGGGCCTGGCGCAGGGCAGCGCGCAAACCGCTGGCGAAATTATCGTAATCCTGCCCCAGTTCCCGCTGATTGAATGTGGCCATCTTGTGGGGATGAGAAAACTCCACAGGGTCTTCCAGGGTTACGACATGGATAGCCTTTTTCTGGTTTATCTCGTCGAGCATGGCCGCCAGAGATGTGGTCTTGCCCGATCCGGTGGCGCCGGTGACCAGCACCATGCCGTTTTTCTCCTCAATTATTTTATTAAACACCTTGGGGAGCTTCATTTCCTCGATGGTGGGGATCCGCGATTCCAGCTTCCTGAGCACCAGCGAGTATGTGCTGCGCTGGCTGAAGATGTTCACACGAAACCTGGCCCGATCCCCCAACGCGTATGAACAATCCGCTGAACCTTGCTCCACCAGTTGCCGAGTCAACCTGGAGTCGGAATTTATGATGGTAAAGGCGATATTCTCCGTTTGAAACGGGGTGAGTTTGTCAATTTTCGGCGTAATGGCAACTTCTTTCAGGACACCGGAGGATTCCACCTGCAACGGCTTGCCCACGGTGAAATTCAAGTCGGATACATTAGGGTGGCTGTCCAGCATGGTGTTCAAAATAAAGTCCAGTTCCCGTGATTGCATTTAATCCCCTATTGAACAATACAACATTCAGTTTTTCGATTCAAAGCGCTAATGTTATAGGGCCCCGCCCAACTGCCACATAATAATTATATAATAACTTTCGCTTAATTAGCAAAAACAATAATCCAATGTTTAAAAAAAGTCCCTATGCCAGAAAAGACGCGAACTGAGGGGGGATCGGGGATAGGTGGGGGCACAGCGATTACAAAGAACCTCCCCCCACCGCTTCCTTGACTTTGGATTTATAGAAAATGCTGTTTCCATAGCGAACAGATTCGAAATCATCTGACAGCCCATAAAGATTCTCCGTCACTCCCAGGATCAGGAGACCGGAGGCATTGAGTAGTTTAGAGAACTGGCTGAATATTTTCTTCTTGGTGATATCATCGAAATATATCAGCACGTTTCGACAGAAGATAATATCGTATGCTCCGATGTGGGAAAATGATTCGTTTAAATTGATCCGTCTAAACTCCACCATCTTCTGCAGATATGGCTTTATCTGCCACATTCTTTCGATTTTATTGAAATATTTGACCTTTTGGATTTCATCCAACCCCCGATCCACTTCCAGGTCGCTATATTCGCCAGCCACGGCGCGGGCCAGAACCTTGGGGCTGATATCCGAAGCCAATATGGAAAAATCATCCAACGTCACACCGTTTGGTTTGTGGACCGCCATGTAATCAGAAAGAATCATGGCCACACTATAAGGCTCCTGCCCTGTGGAAGACGCCGCGCACCAGATTTTCACTTTCGGTCCCTTGCGCTGGTAATTATGGCTTTTTCGGCTCACCGCCAGCTCGATCAACTTTGGAGCCAGATGCGCCTTAAAGGTCTCGAAGGGATGAATGTCACGGAAAAATGAGGTCTCATTGGTCGTGATGGCGGAGATAATCTGGTCCCGCAGATTATTATCCGGCGTCAGTGAAAGAGTCCTGTTCAGATCCGAAAAGCTGGCGAACCCATGCGAGGCCAGCAAGGGCTCCAACCTTTGACGCACAAGATATTTTTTCGATTCGTTTATGTCCAACCCGCAGATCCGGTAGATATAGGCTGTAATGTCGGCAAATTCCTTTTCAGTGATTTCCATGGAGCTAACCATTCCTTTTCTTCACCACTGCCGCAATGGCCGAGGATATCTGTTCAATAGGCAGCACCTCGTCCACAGCCCCTGTGGCCACGGCGCTTCCGGGCATCCCCCACACCACGCTGGTAGGCTCGTCCTGGGCGATAATATGGGCGCCGGAGGTTTTCAGCCCCACCAGCGAGCTGGCCCCATCATTGCCCATTCCTGTCAACACCGCAGCCACCAGGTCCCCCCCACACACCTGGTGGGCGGATTTAAACATAGTGTCCACAGAAGGTCGACATCCATTCTCCGGCGGGTCTTCATTCAGGAACAACCTGATCACCCCACCCGTGCCAGATCCCAGCTTCATATGCCTTCCTCCAGGAGCGATGTAAACCTTTTCCCCGGTCATCAACTCCCCATCTCGCGCTTCACACACAGGACTGGCGCATTTTTTGGCCAGGCTTTCCGCCAGGGACTGGGTGAACTTGGGGGGCATATGCTGCACAATCAGGATCGGCACCTTCACCTGATTCGTCAGATCCGGCAACAAGACAGACAAAGCCTTGGGCCCACCGGTGGAGACGCCGACAATCACCGCCTTCACCGCCGTTCCCGGCCCTTTGGTGGCGATTATTTTTGGCGGCTCAGGGGCTACAGCCTGGCCCTTTTGATCCTGCTCTGTCTTTCGCGCGGAAGACAAATCCCGGGTCTTGTTTCTTTGGACCCCATAGACACGGATCTTGACAAGCAGCTGGCGCCTTAACGTTTCCATATTGGCGGTCATGTCCGCCCCGGAAGGCTTTTCCACAAAATCAAAGGCGCCCGCTTCCAGAGACTCGATGGTGATTGCCGCCCCCTTTACGGTGTGGGAGCTTAGCATGATGACGCCAACTTCCTTGGAAAGCTTGCCGGAAGCGTTGAGTTCGTTTATATGGCGGAGAGTTTCCAGGCCGTCCATGTCCGGCATTTCCACATCCAGGGTAACCAGATCTGGAGGATTGTTTTTAATAAACTCCAGCGCCTTCACGCCGTTTCGCACCGAACCTGCTATCTCGCAATCCTTGGTTTCCGCAAGGATGCTGGCCACCGCGCTTCGAAAGACCAGGGAATCGTCAACAATCAGGATTCTTGTTTTCTTGTTCATTCACAACAACCGAAAAAACGTCAATCACACCCGCATTTCCCCACAGTTTATCAGGTTATCACCCCTGTTTAGCGTATAATCAAAATATTTTTCATTCTTTTTGGAAGGCTGACATATCAGAACGGTATGAGGCCATTTTAAAGAGCGAAAGAATGATTTCAACCGCTTTCCCGGGTTAACTACGCCACCTTGAATCTTGATATCATCATATCCAGTTCACCTGCGATCCGGGCCAGCCCCAGCGATGAAGTGTTCACCATCTGGGCGCTGGCGCTGGTGTCGCTGGCGTTGTCATGCACCACCTGGATATTGGTGGATACTTCCAGGGCGCCCCTGGCCGCGTGCCCCACGCTCGTGGATATCTCGCTGGATCCCTGGGCGATCTGGGCGATGGACTGGGCGATGGTGTTGGCTCCGGAGGCTGCCTGATTCACCGTTTCGGAGATTTCCTGGGCGGACCGGTTCTGCTGCTCCACCATACTGGTGATACCCTCCACCGATTTTCCTATGGAATTGATGGTGGAGAACACATCCCCCAACACATTTACCGCCCGCTCCGTATTTTGCTGCACCCCCTCTATTCGTTTTGCGATATCCTCCGCCGCCGCGGCGCTCTGGTTGGCCAGCTGCTTGATCTCATTGGCCACCACGGCAAAACCTTTCCCCGCCGCCCCGGCGCTGGCCGCTTCTATGGTGGCGTTCAGGGCCAGCAGATTCGTCTGCTCGGCGATCTTTTTTATCACATGGGTCACCTTCCCGATTTCACTGGCCGCAGTGTCCAATGAATTCATGGCCCTCGACGCCGCCGCCGAGCGTTCCTTGGCCGTATCGGTGACGCCCAAAGCCTTCCTGGATCCCTCGGTGATATTCCTGATAGACACGGTCATCTCATCCACAGCCTTGGAAACCACACCCATGCGGTGGCTCATCTCCTCCGCCCCGGAGGATACGCGGGAAACGTTCAGGCTCATCTCCTCCACCGACAGGGCCATGGCGCTGATGCTGGTGGACATTTCCTCCGTGGCGCCGGCCACTACGCTGGCCTTGTTCGTCATCTCCTCCGATCCCGTGGCAAGCTGCCGGGAAACACCGGACATCTCCTCGGAGGAAGACGCCAGGGTTTTGGAGCTGTACGATATTTCCACCAGCACCTTCTGGATCTTCTCCATCAGTCTGTTGAACCAGAACGCCAGGTCGCCCACCTCGTCATCGTTATCCACCAGCATTCGCTGGGTCAGGTCCCCTTCCCCTTCCGAGATATCCTTCAACCTGTTCACCGCGTCGCGCAATGGATTGGTCACAGACACCACCAGCCACATGGTAACACCAATAACAACGATAGATAAAAGCGCTATCACGCCATTGATGGCCATGGCTTGCCATGCGTTGTTTTTGATATTCCCCACCACCTCCTCCGACTGGCTTCCCAAAACCTGGCTCATCATCAGCACCGTATTGATGGCTCGGGTGGCTTTATCCATCCACTCAACCCCGGTCATCCCGTAATCTATGGGATCGACAGATTTGACAATCACCCAGTACGATCGACGATCGCCAGGATAGTAATAGACGGGGGTCCACATATGGGTCACTCCCTGGGCCGTAATGCGCCTGCCAGGCTCTCGGGACAGGATGTCCTCGGCCAAATCGGGTATGTCCATCAGCACGTTGCTTTTATGGCGGCCCAACTCTCCCACAAAACCCCATTCCTTCTCCTTCAGGATATGGGACAGATAAAAACCATCCTTGTCCAGCAGAGCTGAGTTCACCTGTCGGGATTCCCTGGAAAGAATTTCCAGAGCTCGGCCCACCATCATCTTCGCGGAGATATAACCTGCCAGCGAGTTGTTGGCGTATACCGGCATGGCAAAGGTCATGACAGGCCGATGGGGCGTCTCCACCTTTCCTCCCACCATGTTCAACGACACCGGGGAAATATAAATCTCCCCCGGCCCCAATTTCCTCGCCTCATCCATGATCTCGTCGTTCACCTTGGCCAACAGCTGGCTCCCGTGACGGCGGTAATATTTCGCTCCGTCATAATCCACCCTGGCCATCTCCTTCCCCAGCCTTCCAATAAACCGGATGACCATATAATCCTGGCTGGATTGGGAAAGAGCGAAAAAGTCATTCTCCACGGAAGCCTGGGAATCATGCATCCCTGCCGAGGATTCATCCAGCATGGAGCGAGATAGCTTCTGCACATTGGAGGAACTGGCCAAATTCCACAGCTCATCCACCTTCCCTTTCATGAGGCTCTCCAGCTTGGCCCTTTCCGCGCTTAATGTGGACTCCAGCTTTTTAACCTTGACGTCATGCTCACGGCTTTTGCGATACACATCATCCCGAAGCTGTCGGTATCCACCCAAAAACTCCTTTTCATATAGATCGAGCATCGACTTCAATTGCTCCGGAGTGCCGGAGTAGTTCTTGATGGCCATTATCCGCTTGGACGCTTCATCAACCACGGAGTTGATATTCTCCAGATAAACCAATTTCTGGTCGGTGATTGGGGCGCCGTTCTGCACCGCATCAAGAAGCCCCGCCCTCTCTCTTCCCGCATACTCGGCCAGCGTGGCCGCATTGGAACGGATCACCGTGTTAAAATATGTCAGCTTCTCCTTTTCATCCTCCGGAACCAGAATAAGATCGCGAATATCAAATTCCATCTGGATATTAGCCGTGGTGATATTTTCCCAATCCTCTTTTGATATTTCTTTGGATATCACCTTCGCCCTGGCCTCCAAATACTCGTTGCGAGACTTTCTCCACTTTTCGGCGGCCAGCTTCAAGTCTGTATTGGTGGATTGGGCCAACAGAATATCAAAAGCCTTCTCGGCGTTTTCCAACATCCCAAATCCCAGGTCTCCGGCCTGAGTGAACTTGCCAATAACTTCTTCGGAAGCTGTTTCCATGGACAGAACAGCGACCCCCATTCCTCTCTCCAATGCCTGATATCCAGCAGCCTCATTCAGGTATCCCGCCACTGAATTTACCAAACCGAGCCTGTTCGCAAATTCCTGTTCGCTCCATGCCCGAAGCATATTTAGCGAGGAAACCGTGATTGTGAAAAAGAGGATGACCCCCAGAGAAACTATCAGTTTTGACTTTATACTCTTCAATCGCATCGTTCTTATCCGCCCAGTGGTAGTTATCATTACAGCATAAAGCTTTAGTGACCCCCGCAAACAGCCTGATTCGCAAAGGCTTACGGCCTATTATCACCAAAAGGGATACGGATTTGAAGTGTTATTTTTTTCCGGGTATTTTTCTGTGCGCTAGGCTAATTTGAAATCGCTGATAAGCTTTTCCATCTCCATGGCTATCTTGCTAATCTCATGGGCCGCTTCACGAACCGCCTCCGCGCTGTTTCTCGCGTCACTGGCCGCCTGGCTTACTCCATGAATATTAGAGGTCACGTCATAGGCGCCGTTGGCCGCCTCCCCGGTGTTTCGGGAAACTTCCATGGCCCCCTTGGAGACTTCCACCATGGAGGTGGCCACATGCTGCACCCCTCCTGCGGCGCTGCTCACGGTTTCCGAGATGGAGGCCACGGCATTGGCCTGCTGTTCCACAGATTCGGTTATTACCTCCACTGATTTATTGATCTGGCTGATGATTGAAGCTATATCGGCGATCACCCGCACCGCTTCCTTGGAGTAGTCCTGCACGCCGGATATCCGGTTGGCTATATCCTCGGCGGCGGATCCGCTCTGGTTGGCCAGCTCCTTGATCTCGTTGGCCACCACGGCAAACCCCTTCCCTGCGGCGCCGGCGCTGGCCGCCTCGATGGTGGCGTTGAGCGCCAGCAGGTTGGTTTGCTCGGCGATACGCATGATCACTTCCGTCACTTTGCCAATCTCTCTGGCGGCGGCGCCCAAGGCGTCCATGGTCGACGAGGCGGCCGAGGACATTTCCATGGCCTTGGTGGAGACTCCGGAGGCTTCCCTGGAGTTCTTGGCGATATTGTTTATCGATACTGTCATCTCCTCTATGGAACTGGAGGCGGTATTCATCCCCTCGGCCATCTTTTCCGCCCCATCGGAAACGCTGGCCACGATCACGCTCATCTGCTCCACCGCCGAGGCCATGGTGTTTATGTTGTTGCCCATCCGTTCAGAGGCGTCCGCCACCGCGTCGGCCTGCATGGTGATCTGCTCCGCGCCCCCCGCCAGCATGGAGGATACCTCCGACATCTTCGATGATGATGACGTAAGCGCACTGGAACTTTGCCCCATGCATTGGAGTATCCCGCTCAAGTTGGCGGTCATCTTGTTGATGGCGTTGCCTTGCTCCCCGATCTCATCATAAGAATTCACATCCACCTTCTGGGTAAAATCCCCCTGGGCGATCTTGCCGATGACTTGCACCGAGGTGAACAAAGGAATGGTTATGGAGCGCGACACAGTCACCGCCAGCGCTGCGGAGATAACCACCAGCAGCGCCGTGACCCAGGGCAGGGAGGTATGCAACCGCTTGGAGTGATCAACGATCTCCTCTATAGACGAGTGCGAACCTGCCTGGAAAGCCTGGACAAAGGGAAGAAGAACCTGGCTCAGCGCCTCGGCCTCTTTGTCGAACTGGCCCATGATCTTATTCCCCTCCTCAGGGCCCCCATCGATATACGCCTGGGCCATTTTCCGCCCCATTTCGTAGTAGGCGGCAAACCGGGCCCTTACCCGGGCCAGTTCGCCCAGATGAGCCTTTCCACTGGTGGAGTTGGACAATATGCTTTCCATCTCCGCCAGCCCGTCCTCGAAAGCGTCGTGAGACTGTTTCGCCTCGGCGAATCCATCATCCAGCCCGTCCAGACCGCGGGTGGCGGAAATATCGGTGAGCCACTGCTGGGTCTGGATCACATCCCGCTCCAGCTTTAGCGCCAGAAAGACAAGACGCATATGCTCCTGCTTGGCCTGCAGGGCGGTATCCACCACAAGCCCGTTCACCCGATACGCCCAGGAAGAGAGGAATAAAAGCGCTACAAGTGGAATGGCCATACAAAAGCCTATTTTCCACCGCACCGTAATCCTCCCCAAGTATCGCTGGATCATTAAATCCCCCCCTCATTTCCATAGCGCATAGCGCCATCCTCAATTAATAAACCACGCTGCCTTGCGATGAGCAAACGAAGCCTTGATATTCTACGCCACTTTAAACCGCGCCACCATTTTGTTCAACTCCCCGGCGACTTTGGCTATCTCGCTGGAGGAAGAATTCACCTGTTGAGCGCTGGTGCTTGCCTCGTTGGCGGCCTTGCTGACTCCCTGGATATTGGAGGAAACATGCGTGGCGCCCCGGGCCGCCTCTCCGGTATTCCTGGAAACGTCGTTGGCGCCTTTGGCCACCTCCGATATGGAAGAGGCGATATTGTTGGCCCCGGCGGCCGCCTGGCCCACATTGCCGGCGATCTCCTGCGCCACGTTGGACTGCTGGCTCACCGACTCGGAAATCACCTGGATAGACTTTGTCATGGAATCGATAATACGGGACACATCGGCGATCACCGTCACCGACTGTTCCGTATTCGCCTGCACACCCTCGATCCTGGAGGCGATGTCCTGGGCGGCGCTGGCGCTCTGGTTGGCCAGCTCCTTGATCTCGTTGGCCACCACGGCAAAACCCTTGCCGGCGTCTCCGGCGCTGGCAGCCTCGATGGTGGCGTTGAGCGCCAGCAGGTTCGTCTGCTCGGCGATCCGCTTTATCACCTCGGTCACTTTGCCGATCTCCTCGGCGGCGGTCCCCAGGGCGGCCATGGACTTTGTGGCGGCGGAGGACATCTCTATCGCCTTTTTGGCCACGTTGGACGCTTCTTTGGCGTTGTGGGCGATCTCGCCCATGGATGTGGTCATCTCCTCCACAGCGCCGGATACGGCCAGCATGTTCTGGCTCATCTGCTCGGCCCCGGTGCTCACTGTGGAAACGTTCATGCTCATCTGCTCCACCGCCGAGGCCATGGCGTTGATGTTCGCCGACATCTGCTCCGTGGCGCCCGCCACTGTGGTGGCCTGGGCGTTCATCTCCTCGGAACCGCTGGCCAGATGGCTGGACACCGCAGTCATTTCCTCTGATGATGAAGCCAGCATTTTGGAGTTATTCGTTATTTCGATCACCAGAGTCTGTATCTTCTCCACAAAGCTATTGAACCAAAAGGCCAGCTCGCCCAGTTCATCTTCGCTGCGGGTTTCCATTCGCCGGGTAAGATCCCCTTCCCCTTCCGAAATATCCTGCAGCCTTTGCACCACGAACCGCAACGGCCCGGTAACCGATTGTTTCACGTAGTATATGGAAAACACGAACATACCCAAAGCCATAAAGAAAAGAATTCCAGAAAAGGTCATATTCCAGTTGGCCTCGGACTGGATTTCATGGACATTTTGCCGGGCGATGGCGCCTATCACATTGGATATCTCCAGCGCGGAGTTGATTCCTGTTGTCGCCTCGTCGATCCACTGGCCTCCGGAAAGGTGATACGGCTTCCCTTCGGCGCTGGCCTGATACACTTGCTCCCGGATGTTCTGGTAGGATCCCAGGAATATTCGCTCGAAAGTGGCGATGGCCTCGTTGACCTCGCTGGGTGTGGACTCCAGCCCCCGGATGGATAGGATCACCTCGGTGGCCTGATCCACCAAGGCTCGATACTTGCTCAAAGTCTCCATCTCTTCTTTTTCCACCGATATCCCCGCCGCCACATGGCCGCCCAGGATGGCCCTCTCCCGGCCGGCGTATTCCGCCAGGGTGGCCACATTGGCGCGGGTCACCGTATTGTAATATCGAACCAGCTCCTTGTGGTTCACCGGCGCAAAGGATATATTGCGCGCCAGGATCTCCGCAGCTATGTTTTCACTTGATATTCTTATCCATTCCCCGTCCGACATGCTCTTGGAGGTCACCCGGTGCCGGGAATCGATCAGCCGCTTGTAGGTCGCCTGCCACTGGTTGTATCTGGTCTTCAGGTCTTTTTCGTCCGAAAGAGCGAACAGCTCGTCGAAATGCTCCACCGCCAGGCGCACCTGCTCATCCCCTTTTTCGCCAAGCCCCTTGAATTTCTCCACCAAAGCCGCCGAAGGATTTTCGGCGCCCAGGATGGTGGCCCCCACGCCGCGCTCTATGGCCTGGAAAGCCGCCGCGCCGTTCAGATGGCCAGCGATCTCGTTGATCACTTCCATCCGCACTGCGTCCGCTCTTTCCGCATTGGCGTTCAACACCAGTTGAACGGCCATCACCACGGCCACGGCGAACACCAGGAACAACATCGCTAATACTTTTGCCTGAATTGTCTTAAACATTTTAATACTCCTTAACCTGCGCCCTATTCTGGGATTCCCGGCCCAGACTTCGCGCAACCTTCCCACATCATCCCTAATCCCAAGAGATACTATTTATAAAATTGCACACAACCCCACCATTCCCATATGGAATGGTGGATTTATTACTTACTTAAAGACGGATTGCTCCGATAACTTCATACCTTGAACCTCCCCACCAGCCGCCCGAGTTCCACGGCTATCCTGTCGATCTCCTTGGAAGTGGCGCTGACCCTTGAAGCGTTCATGTTTGTGTCCCCCGCGGCGTGGCTAACCCCCTGGATGTTCATCGACACCTCATGGGATCCCTTGGCCGCTTCACCTGTGCTTAAGGAGACTTCGTTGGCGCCCTTGGCCACATCGGCGATAGAGGAAGCCATGTCGTCGGCCCCGCGGGCCACCTGGTTCACAGCCTCCGCTATCTCCTGGGCGGAGCTGCTCTGCTTCTCCACGGAGGAAGTTATAAGATCCACAGACTCGTTGATCAGGCTGATGGTGGATAACACCTCCCCCATCACGCTCACCGCTTGTTCCGTGTTGCTCTGCACTCCATCTATTCTGTGGGCGATATCCTCCGCCGCTCCCGCGCTCTGGTTCGCCAGCTGTTTTATCTCGTTGGCCACCACGGCAAAGCCCTTCCCCGCCGCTCCTGCGGATGCGGCTTCGATGGTGGCGTTGAGCGCCAGCAGGTTGGTCTGCTCGGCGATCCGCTTTATAACTTCGGTCACTTTGCCTATCTCACTGGCGGCCTGGCCCAGGGTTTTCATGGCGTTCTCGGCCATCCGGGAGCGCTCCAACACCTGCCTTGCCACGGAGGAGGCCTCTTTGGCGTTTTCGTTTATCTGAATGATGGATGTGTTCAATCCATCCACCGAGCCGGAAATCCCCCTCATGCTGGAGGACATCTGCTCCGCGCCACTGGACACAGAGGCGACATTTACGCTCATCTCCTCCACCGCTGAGGCCACTGTAACTATATTGGCGGACATCTGCTCCGTCGCCCCGGCCACGGCGTTGGCCTGGGCGGTCATTTGTTCCGCGCCTGTGGCCAGCGAACTGGAGACCTCCGACATCGCCCCGGAGGAGGCGCCCAGCGCCATCGAGTTTCCTGAAATCTCCTTTATGAGCTTGGACATGTTCTCCACGAACACATTGAACCAGTGGGACAGCTCCCCAATCTCGTCCTGGGATCTTTCGCGAAGCCGACGGGTGAGATCCCCCTCTCCTTCGGCGATGTCCCTCAGGGCCAGGGAAACGCCCTCAATCGGCCTCAATATCCGGTACAACACGAATATGCTCATCGACAGCGATACAATTGAGATCATAATCAAGGCCACCCAGGCGTAGGTCTTGATCTCCGCCTGGTTGCGGCTGGAAATCTCTGTATATATGGCCACAAGCTCGTCGGACTGTCTCCGCAGCAAGTTGGCCTCCGCCCCAATGTTCACAGTGGCTTTCTGGATCTCGTTTTCGTCATTGGAAGTCATCAGCACACGGGCCACATTCTTGAACGCTTTCAGCTGGATTTCTATCTCCCCCAGCTTTTCCTGCGCCCTTTTTTCATTTATGGCGCTTACCCGCTTAAAGGTGGTCATGGAAAGGTCGGTGGGAAATTCACCCCCGTTTTTCATGGCATTCAAGGTGTCGGTGAATGTTTTGGCGGCGTTCTCGTATTCATCAGTGGTGGGATTTAGCTGGGTCCTGCCTGTGGCAGCGTCCGAGGCGAACAAGATTTCGAACTTTCGAATCCCCAGCACATCCCCAACTTTCAGATCCCCACCCTTCAAATCTTCATGGCAGGTGGCGCAAGCCTCCACGGTGGCCTTGTCCGGCGTGTAGAAGATCAGATACAAAGCCCCGGCGCGCTCTTCCGTGCCGCTGAATATCCCCTGTGGA
The DNA here is from genome assembly GCA_029879765.1 of Nitrospinota bacterium. Classification (GTDB taxonomy): domain Bacteria; phylum Nitrospinota_A; class UBA7883; order UBA7883; family UBA7883; genus JAOUMU01. The sequence goes on from JAOUPQ010000002.1 coordinate 17,535, forward strand.
TTCTTTTTCAAATATTCCCCAGCCTGCCTGTCCATGTCCACTTTGTAACCTTTGTCGGGATTCACCGGATTATCGGAGAGGATGTCCAGATTCATTCTCCTGCCCGCCAGCTCGTTGCCTTTCACAAATTTTTCGTTAACCATGCGTGTGAATGTGGCGGGGAATGGAAAAGTCAGGTGGCCCTCGTTTTCCGGATCCATGGAAAGATCGATACCTTTCTTGCCAGCGGGGCCAGCCACCATCTTCGTATAGACAGCCCGCATCTGGTTTATATATTCATCCAGCAGTTGCACCGTTTTTCGAATGGAGGTGAATTCCCCTTTCTGGGAAAAAACGAGCACCGACTTTGCCATGGCCTGGCCGAGCATCCTCTGCCTTCCCAAAGCGTTGACCACAACAGCGTCGTCCGCCGTTTTGTTGGCGGCGCGAATGGTCAACAAGCTTGTGGAAACCACCACAATTACCAATACTGCGGAAATAGCCAAAACCTTGTTTCTTAAATTCATTTTTCTTATCCCGGATGTTTCAAAGTAAACATGGCTTGTGCGCTTTTCAGATTCTCGGCTCCCGAAGAGAGCACAACTTTCCCAAGTTTCAAAGCGACCGTCAAGGCTTGCCCCTGAAACGGCAGACGATTAATACTTGTTTTTTACAATATATACACAGACGCCATCCGAGGTACGGAGTGCGGTTCCCTCTGACGCTGTGCCTGAATAATCCGGTTTATGCTACTTTATTTTACGTTAGTTGTAACTAAAAATATTGTTATAAAGCCAGGACCGACGGGGCAGCGCGGGGTGTGGCTGGGTCCACCCCGTCGGTTTGCTGGCTATATAATCCATAGTCCCCTTTTCAGGCGACCTTGAATTTCGCTACCATCGTTTCCAGTTCTCCGGCGACTTTGGCCAGATCGTGCGACGAGGTGCTGACCTGTTGCGCGCTGGCGCTGGTGTCGTTGGCGCTCTTGGAAACTCCCTGAATATTGGAAGCCACTTCGTTGGCGCCCCGGGCCGCCTCGCCGGTGTTCCGGGAGACGTCGTTGGCGCCTTTGGCCACTTCCGCGATGGAGGAGGCGATGTTGTTCGCTCCGCTGGCGGCCTGGGCCACGTTGTTGGCGATCTCGGCCGCGGCACGGGTCTGCTGCTCCACGGAATGAGAGATCACCTCCACCGATTGGTTGATGGTGTTGATGATCGCCGCCACATCAGCGATCACCTTCACGGCCTGACCGGTATTGTTCTGAACACCTGCGATCCTGGAGGCGATATCCTCGGCGGCGTTGGCGCTCTGGTTGGCCAGCTCCTTGATCTCGTTGGCCACCACGGCAAAGCCCTTGCCGGCGTCTCCGGCGCTGGCCGCCTCGATGGTGGCGTTGAGCGCCAGCAGGTTCGTCTGCTCGGCGATCCTCTTGATCACTTCCGTAACCTCGCCGATGGCCTTGGCCGCCGTGCCCAGAGTGTTCATGGTGGAAGAGGCGTTAGAACTCATGTCCGAAGCCTGCCCCGCCACCTTGGACGCCTCCCTGGCGTTTTTGGCGATCTCGTTAATAGACGCGGTCATCTCCTCCACAGCGCTTGAGACGGCGTTCATATTCTGGCTCATCTGCTCCGCGCCGCTGCTCACGGTGCCCACGTTCATGCTCATCTCCTCCACGGCCGAGGCCATGTTGTTGATGTTGGCGGACATCTGCTCCGTTGCTCCCGCCACCGCGCCTGCCTGGCTGGTGGTTTCCTCGCTGCCGCTGGCCAGCTGGCTGGACACTGCGGAAAGCTCCTCGGAGGCCGACGCCAGAGTCCTGGAGTTGTTGGATATGGTCACGAACATCTCCTTGAGTTGATGCACCATCTCGTTTATGGAACTGGAGAGCCGCCCGATCTCGTCGTTGGATGAGACAGTGATCGACTGGGTGAAATCGCCTTTGGCGATCTCCTCCACCACTCGAACCGCATCCACCACCGGCTTGGCTATACTCCGGCTGACAAACATCGCCGCCATTATGATCAGAACGGCGCCGATCAGCCCAAACACCAGTATGAACATGGTTATGGCGTCCACAGCATCATAGGCTTCCTTTTTGTCAACTTCCGCCAGGATGGCCCAGTTGATCTGCTCAATCCGCAATGGCGCATATGAGGAAAGAACCGGATTGCCGTTGTAATCGGTAATTATCCCCTGGCCCGTCTTCCCGGCCAGCGCCTCCCGGGCCGCTTCGGTGTCCACGTTCCCTTTTGCGGGGTTGGCGAAGGAGGCTTTTACAGTGTGGTTCACCTGATCCAGGAAGGAATCGGAACGCATCAGCTTGTCCGAACCCACCAGATAGGTTTCCCCGGTTTTGCCCATGCCGTCGCGCTGGTTCATCACCGAGTTGATCGCTTCCAGCGAAAGCTGCAGAGCCACTATGGTGACCACCTTGTCGTGGGAGATAACCGGCTGGGCGACGAACGCCGCCGGCTCGCCACCGCTGGGACCGTAGGGAGCGAAATCCTCTATGCCGTATTGGCGGGTCTGCAACACCCGGCGAGTCAGAGCTCCCAGGTTCGACGAGGCCCATTTACCGTTTAGGATATTGGTCTGATAATCCGCTTCCCGGGCGGCTGAATAGTAGATATAACCATCCGGATTAACAAGGAACAGGTCGTAATATCCATACATCTTTATGTACTGGGCGAAATATTCCGATCCGGAGGCGTCTATAGGGGAGAAAGCCTCCGCCACGTCAATCTCCGCCAGCAGGGCCCAGGTCATGTCGCCCACCTTGATGGGCGCATAGGCGGAAAGCACCGGATTGCCATTGTAGTCCATAATCACTTCAGCGCCGGAAGACCCTGCCAGCGCTTTCCTGGCGGCGGTTGTATCCACATCCCCTTTGGTCGGATCCTTAAAGGAGGCCAGCACACTATGGTTCTTCGGATCCAGGAAGGAGTCGGACCGCATCAGCTTATCCTGCCCCACCAGGTATGTCTCTCCGGTTTTCCCCAGGCCGCTGCGCTCTGTCATTATGCTGTTTATATCCTTAAGGGAAATCTGCAGAGCCACCACACCGATAGTCTTCCCACCGGACTTTATCGGGGCGCCAATGAACGCTGACGGCTCCCCGTTGCTGGGGGCGTATGGCTCAAAATCCTGGACTGTCACTTTTTCCCTGGCGCCGCGGAACATCTTGCCCAGGGGAGAGTCCTTCAGCCCGCCCAGCAGCAGGTTGGCCCCCAGGTCGCTTTCCCTGGATACGGTATACACCACATCGCCATCCTCGGCGATCAGGAACAGGTCGTAGTAGCCATACTCTTCCTTATACTGGGTCAGCCACTTGCCGTGTCGGGCCGCGGCGCTTTTCCACGAGGCGCCATCCACCTTCCGCCCATCGGCCATGAATGCGTTCTCAAATTCATGCATGGAATCTAGCACGGCGCCGTTGGCGGAGAGGACCGAAACATCCCCGACCCTTTCGGCAAAGTATCGCTCGATCTGGGTTTTCTTTATGTCACGAATGGCGGTGAGTTTGCGGAAAGCTTCCTCCTGCAGAGTGCCCACGGTTTCCACCAGCACACCCATATCCCCTTTGCGCTCGCCGAAGAATTTTTCGATCTGCCCTTTTTTGATAGAGCGGACAGCCTCCAGGTTGTTGAACGCCTGGTTCTCCAATGCGTCGCTGGCGCTCTTCCAGGTGAAATATCCCAGGATTCCAAACGGGATAAGCCCCACAGCCAGGAACGCAGCCACCAGTTTTTTGCCAAGGGTAAGGCCCCCCTGCTTCCCATTCTGCGCCGACGATCCCCTTCCAGGGGTGTATGCAACGCTATTTTTAGTACTCATTCGCCTCTCCTAACAACTTGTTTATTAATCATTTTTGCTCAAAAGTTTTAAGAAAACTTCTGGCGTTCAATATAACCAGAAGATCCTTCTCCAGCTTGCACACCCCTACAACCAGGTTCCGGTTCTTCCAACGATCCTCCTGCGCCGCTTCCGCGTCATCCTGGGCGCCATACTCCTCGATATCCTCAGAGCCAACCTCCACGATATCGCCTATCTTGTCCACCAGCGCCCCAAACGGCTCCCCGATATTCTGTTTGAATATCACCACCCGGCTTTCATGGTCTGGATCCTTCTGGGCAAAGCCGAGAAGAGTCCTAAGATCCAGCACCAGATGTATCTGGCCCCGGATATTCACATATCCCCGCACTTCCCTGGGGGCATGAAATATCCTGGTAAATCCCACTTCGGTGTTGATCTCCTTCACGTCCTGGATATCCACACCGAACAGCCTATTGTTCAGGCGGAAAGTGCAAAGCTGGATTTTTCTTTCCGTTTCCACTTCCGCCACTATCGATTGCTTACTCATTGTCATCACCCTCCACGCTCTGGCTGGTTAAGGCCTTGTTCAAAAGCTCCGCCACCGACAGCAGAAACTCGTCCTTCTCCAATTTGATCTCCGCCCTGGTGTATCCTGCCCCTTCCGCGGCGGCCCGTTCTTTTTCCAGATTTTCCGGGGAGACCAGCGCCAGGGCAGGCAGATGGTTTTGTCGACCGCCGCCCCTGACCGCCATGATAAAATCCAGGCCCTCCTGCCCCATGGAAGCCACATCACAAACCAACGCGTCGAAACTCTCGTCGTTCACCCGGGCCAGGGCCTCTTCCACTGTGGATGCGCCGGCCACTTCATATCCTTCGCTGTGCAGATAGCGCCGCACCAGCACTTTCATGAAGGGATCCTCCACCACGGCCAGGATTCTGGGCAGCCTGCTCCCTTTCATCATGGAATCCTTGCGCAACCTTTCATCCAGCAGCCACTTGTTCTCGGACATATCCACCATCCGGTATACATCCGGGAAAATGGTGAGCCTGTTGCGCAAAATCGCCGTGCCCAGAATTCCGTCTTCCATATAGCTCTCCTCGTTCAGGGTCGAGGGGGCTTCTTCCGTATCCAGCAACCTGGAGATCAGGATCCCCACCGGTCGGCTCGTGTGTTTTGGCAAAAGCAGGAACATCTCCTCATCCTCCTGGCATTCGGAGACTTTTATCAGCTTGCTGAGGGTTATGAGCTGGGTGGAAACTCCATCTATGGTGATAAACCGGTCGCCCCCGAGCTTTTCCACCGACTTAAGGGCGATTCTCTCTATCCTTTTTATCAGCGACAGAGCGATGGCAAACTGCTCCTCCTTGCCATACTCGAAGAGCAGCACTGTATGGGTGTCCGACTCGGTGTCGGCGGCGGTATCCTCGATCTCCTCGTCGCCCCTTCCTTCCGTGGCGATCCCGGTTTGCCGGGCGATCCCCTGGGCGTCCAGGATCAGGGCCACCTTGCCATCGCCCATGACCGTGGCGCCGGCATAGCAACCGATATCCTTCACCGCCGGGTGCATCGGCTTGACCACGATCTCCTCTGTGCCGATTATCTTGTCTATTATCAGGCCGAACTTGCTGCCGCCGGCCTTGAGCACGCCGAAGTTCAATGATCCCCCCTTCATCCTGGCGGATTCGGAGCCAGTCTCTATGACGATGGGGTCGTTTTCCGAGGCGCCAGACCGAAACTCGTCTTCAAGCACCTTGTTCAGGCGCACCATGGAAAGGAGCCTGTTCCGCAGGCGGTAGACTTCCCTGTCGCCGGCGATTTCGATTTTCTTTTTCACATCCTCGTCATACAGGCACACCAATTCCTCCACATTCACCTGGGGAATGGCGTATCGATCCTCCCCCATCTGCACGATAAGACATGGAATGATGGCCAGAGTCAGAGGGAGCCGCAGGTGCATGGACACACCCTGGCCTTCCACCGAATCTATATCGAAGGTGCCTCCCAGTTCCTCCACCCCCGTCTTCACCACATCCAGCCCCACGCCGCGGCCGGACATATCGGTCACCTTGTCCGCAGTGGAAAAACCGGCCTGAACTGTGAGGTACAGGATCTCTTTTTCTGTCATTTGCGACAGTTCCTCGGCGGTTTTCATCCTTCTGGAAATGGCTTTTTGCTTTATCTTTTCCAGGCTGACTCCCCGCCCATCGTCCTTGATGACGATGTTTATCTGGCCCCCTTCGTGATAGGCGTTAAGCTGGATATGGCCGGTTTCGTTCTTCCCTTTTTCTTTTCTCTCCTCCGGAGTTTCAATTCCGTGGTCGCAGGAGTTGCGCACAAGATGCGTCAGAGGGTCGGCCAGCGCCTCGAGGATGGTCTTGTCCAGTTCCACGTCCGCGCCCTGGATATCCACCTCTATCTTTTTCCCCAATTGGCGGTTTAGCTCGCGAATGACCCTGGGAAACTTGTTGAATATATTACCGATAGGTTGCATCCGGGTGGCCATGATGCTTTCCTGGATCTCCGTGGTGACCACGTCCAGCCGCTGGGATATGGCCCTGGAGACAGGGTCGGACTTGTCCACCGATCTTATCTGCTGGTTGCGCACCAGCACAAGCTCGCCCGCCAAAGTCATCAGCTTGTCTATGACAGATACGTTCAGCCGAATGGTCTCGTTCTGATCCTTTCCACTCCTCGGGATTCCCAGGATGCGCTCCTCATGTTCATCCCTGGAAAGCTCCTCATTCGCCTGGGGCGCCTTCTCCAGGGTGGTCACCGGCGACACCCTGGCTTCTGTAAACTGGTCCACTATTTTTTCCTCCTGCAGGCTTTCTTCAAAGTCCGTCATTTCCGAAATATCCTCAAATGGCTGGGTATCCACAAGTTTTTTGACAGTTGGCTCAGCCTTGGGGGCCGACCGGGCAAAGGTTTTCAACTCCACGATATTCCCTTCCGTAAGACCTGTGACACCTTTCACCAGATCCTTTTCGATGCTGGTGGCATACACCACATCGCAGAACAGAGGCTTTTTGGGAAGGCCTTCCCGCAGATCCTCCACAGAAAACTTGATGTTGGTATCCAGGATTTTGCCCGCTTCATTAAGCTCCTTCATCAGGGCTGTGGGTGTCTTTCCCGCGGCGCTGGCCAGCTGGGTCAGGTCATACCTTAGAAGATAGATAAACTTGCACGAATCAGGCACCTCCCTCATTATCATGTCTGTCAGCTGATACTCACCCTGCTCCATGGTGATGACCGACACCGGGCTTTCCTTCTTCTTCTGCCCGCCGCTCCTTGCCTCATTGAGCAGGGCCTGCAACGAAACATCACCCACGGGAGGGGGAGCATGGGGCGTGGCCGCTTCTTTTTTCTCTTTTTCCTTTGTGGGGGGATTGAATTTGATTACGGTATCCTCCGTGACCATCTCCTGGGCCTGGGAAACCGGCTTTATATGCTTTTCGATGCTGGCGACCAATTCATCCACCGGTATCTTATTGCTGTTCTTGATATCCTCCAGCATGGTGTTGATCATATCCACACCCTTGAAAAGCGGATCCACAACTTCACTGTCAGGCCGGACCTCCCCCCCGCGAATCAGCGAGAGCAACGTCTCCATCACATGGGCCAGATCCGCCAGCTTGATGAAACCGAGGAATCCGGCCGATCCTTTTACCGTATGGATGGCCCTGAAAACCTTGTTTATCAGATCCTGGTCCAGATCGTCGGACATCTTCTCCAGCGCCAGAAGATCCCCTTCCACCGAGGCTATGTGCTCCTTGGCCTCGGCAACGAATTCTTCAACAATGGCTTCGTCGAATTGCATCATCATTCCCTCCCTAGGCCACGTTTACAGTTATGATTTCGTCGATTTTGATCAGGCGGAAGAGGCTGTGGATATCTTTGTTGGTGTTCATAAGCTTCAGCTTTCCCTTCTTGCTCTTCCCCTCCAACATCTTGGTGAAGCTGATCAGCACGCTTATCCCTATGGAGTCGATATCATTCACATTTTTCATGTCGATCTTCACCTGATACTTCTTCTCGTCCAGCGCCCGGATGAGCAACAGACGAAGCTTGTCCGCCACGTTGGCCGTTATATCCCCGGTTGGGATAATATGGATAGAGTTCTTTCTATCCTCGGTTTTAAAATCCGTCTCCACCAGATCACCCAAAAAGGCGGTGACCCGGTTCCCCTTCTCGTTAAACTCCACCTCGTCCGCCAGGGTGTTCACAAGCCCGAACCCCCGATGACGCTCCTGCTGGGGATCACCCGGGATTTTCCAGTTTATTGACTCGTAGTCGAATCCGGCTCCGCTGTCTTCCACGGTGATGCGGAACCTGGCGCCCCCCAGATATTCGATCTCGCATTCCACGGTCAAGGTTGGGTCGCCCCCGCAACCGTGTTCGATGGCGTTGATCAAAAGCTCCCTGATCACCACCTTGAGCCGGATATTTTCCGCTGCGCCATACCGCCCCAGGAAAGCCTTCGATTCCTGGACAACCCGATCCACCACCCGCATTTCCGCCGATGAACGGAACAGGATAATATCTTCACCTTTTTCAACTGCGAACATTTTCAACCTCCGTGGGAATTTCCATGGCCAACAACAAGGCGTCGTCGGAAAACTTCCTGTGGCAAAAGTTTGAGACATCGTCCCACACCTTGCCCACCATCTCTTCTAGCAATAGTTTTTTATGCAGGCTGATAAACCTAAGCAGCCCCGCCTCCGCCAGACGTTTTCTCGATCCGGTCCTACCATCCACCTGGCTGGCGTTCAGCAATCCATCGGTGTGGATAAAAATCCGCTCCGTGGATTTGAAGGAAAATTCCACCCGCTCAAAATTCAATCCGCCACGCCCGCCCAGCGCCGGACCTCCGCTGGAGAGCCGCCTTACAGAGCCCGCTACGGGATTGAATATCATCACCCCGCTGTGCCCCGCGCTCACAACTTCACCTTTCATGGTGTCAAGGTTCAGCTTTATATATAAAGCGGTGGCCATCCGGCCGAAATCGAAGGTATCGGCGAATTTATCGTTTATTGACTTCATCAGCGCTTCCCCGGCCCCAGGCTTTCCGGAATGCTGATCGAAGAGCGCTTTTATGAACACCGTGTGATACGAGGCGCCCAGATCATGGCCAGCCACATCCGCCACCAGCGCCTCCACTCCATCCTCCACATTCCTGGCCTCGAAATAATCGCCGCCCAGGCTCCCCAGGGGCGAATAGCGGTACGCCACTTTCACTTTCAACCCTTCCGGATTGAACTTGACTATCTGGTTGTACGAATTCACCGCGCTCTCCATCTGGGTTCGCAGGTATTCATAATCCCGTTTGAACAAGTCGGCGTCTCGCATGGACACGGAGGAGGAGCGAGCCAGTTCCCGCTGGGTATGGCGCCCTTTTGTGATCCACTTGATATTTTCCAAAAGCTCTTCCACATCCACCGGTTTTTCCAGGAAGTCGTCACAGCCTATCCGCATCAGGTCCACCATCATCTCTTTGTCACCATATCCTGTGATCGCTATCACAGGCGTATAGATCCCCCTGCGTCGCATCTCCCATATCAACTCCCTGCCATTCAACCCGGGCATCTGGATGTCCGTAATGATCAATGTGTATGGCAATCCGATTGACCACGAATCGACGATCTTCTCCAAAGCCTCCACTCCATCCAGGCAAACAGAAGTGCGAAACTCCGCCACGTTAAGAGCGATCTCCAGAGAAAAAGCCAGATCCTTCTCGTCATCGACAATCAGAATTCTTTCCATAAGAAGCTCAGCAAAAATAATTCGGAAACACACACCCGACATCTCAGATACTTGCATTTTTCATACCACCCCCTAAAAAGAATGAAATACATACTATATACCTTTGTATTTACGTGTGTTGCTCCCTCGGGCAAAATATCGTCCTCTTGGGTAAATGGGTGAGACAATGGATGACATTATTCATAACCCATCGATAACATCCCTATTAACAACCACATACCACCACCCACTCAAGACAAAAGTGAATTACTTCTCAGGTTTTTACAGAGTCCATTCACCCCTTTGCTTCCCTGTTCAAGCGCTTGTTCAACGCCGCCCGGGAAAGACCCAGCATCTCCGCGGCGATGGTCTGGTTGGAGCCGGCTCGGCGCATGGCCTCACCTATCAGATATTTCTCCACTTCCTTCAATGTGGGAAAGAGTCCCGTCTCTTGTTGTGGCAGATACAACCTTCCTCCATTGTTGGAGGCGGCCTTTTTCTCCTCGGAAACGGGGGAGCTTTTCCGGTTTCTTGCGAGTTTTTCCCTTATCCCTATGATCGACAGGATCTTCCCCTTGTGCATGCTCACCGCGTCCTGGATCAGGCTTTGCAACTCGCGCACGTTGCCGGGAAAATGGTAATTGGACAGCAGGGTATATAATTCCACGGGAGGGGTTGGCTTTTTCTTTCCCAGGTCCATGGCGCCCAGTTCCAGGAAATGATCGATCAGCGGCGGTATATCGTCCAGCCTCTCGCGCAAAGGGGGTATATGGATATGATGGGTCTGCAGCCTGTAGAACAGGTCACTTCGAAACTCCCCTTTTTCCTGGGCCTGATGGACATCTTTCTGGGTAGCGGTGACTATCCTGGCCAGGCTCATCTTCGGCAAGTCCGAACCCAGGGGATAATACTCCCTCTCCTGCAAAAGCCGCAGAAGCTTCACCTGGGAAGCCTCGGTCAAATCCCCTATCTCGTCCAGAAACAAGGTTCCCCCCGCAGCCCTCTCGATGAGCCCCTTGCGGTCCCGATCCGCCCCGGTATACGCCCCTTTCTGGTGGCCGAACAAGGTGTCGGAGAACATATTGTCATCCAGCCCGGCGGTGTTCACCGGCACGAATTCCCCTTTTACCTTGCTGGCCAGATGGATCGATTTGGCGATCAGCTCCTTGCCCACTCCTGTCTCCCCGGTTATCAGCACCGGGAAGGATGATTTTGCGATAGACTCCACATATTGGAAGATTGCTCGCATGACCCTGTCCTTGGAGACGATTTCCCGGAAGGTCTCTGGATTTTCCAGATCATCCGAAAGAAGATAGTGCTTCAGGGAACTGTTTTCCCTGCGCAGCCCCCCAAACTCCAAAGCCCTGGTGACCGTGGAGGTGAAGCGGCTGCCATCCACTGGCTTTTGCAGGTAATCGTAGGCGCCATTGCGCATGCAATCCACGGCAATATCCACCTCGCCCACTCCAGTCATGATGATCACCGGAATCTCCGGCCATCGGGCGGCGATCTTATCCAGCAGTTCCCTGCCCCCCACATGGGGCATCAAAAGATCCATCACCACCAGCTCTACAGGAGTGGAGGAAAGAAACGGGATAACCTCCCTGCTGTCCGATATTCTCACCTGGTTGGAAACTCCACAACCATACAGAAGCGCCGAGCAACTCTCCAGGTGGTAAGTCTCGTCATCCACAATCAGCACAGGAAGCTTGGGATTCAATTCCACTTTATTCACTTGCTCTCTCCATTGGAAGCGGGAAATTCCAGGGTTACGGTGGTGCCGGAGCCTGGTTTCGAGTCAAACCGCATGATTCCGCCATGCTCCCTGACTATCCCGAAGGATACCGAAAGGCCAAGGCCGGTGCCCCCTTCCTCCCGCTTGGTGGTATAGAACGGATCGGTTATTTTCCCCAGGTTCTCCTCGGCGATGCCGCATCCCTGGTCGAGCACCCGCACCCGCACCGTACCCGTTTTCTGGTCATACCCGGTCTCCACCTCCACTTTTTTGTCCATATCCTCCAGCGATTGCAAAGCGTTGCTGATAAGGTTTATCATCACCTGCTCCATCTCAATCTGGCTTCCCAACACCGTAGGCAATCCTTGGCAGAGACTGGTGACGAAATTGCGCGTATGCCTTTTGATCAGGCTTGCCAGCAGAAGAGCCGATGACTCCACCACATTGTTCATGTCCACTGGCCGTTTTTTGGCGCCTGGCTCCACCCTGGCGAAATTCTTGAGCTTTTCCACGATAATCTGAATGCGCTTCGACCCTTCCGATATGCCGTTCAAAAGTTTTGGCGCGGCCTCCAGCGCCTGCCCCATTGGCATCCCCCCCAACATCAGACCTTCGTTGTCTTCCAGGCTTTTTCTTATCAGCAAAGCTCCCTGTTCCCAAATCTTTTTCAACAAAGGCGCATTGACGGCGATAAAGCTGTTGGGATTGTTGATCTCGTGGGCCACCCCCGCCACCAATATCCCCAGCGACTTCATCTTGTCCGCATGAATCAGTTGCAGCTGGCGCACCCTGGCCTGTTCCTCGGCCTGTTTGCGCTCCGTCACATCCAGAAGGCTCAACAGCAGACCGAACACTCTCCCGTCATCTTCCTTGAGAGGCTGAACACTCACATCCCAGTAAGAGACTCCCCGTTCCGGGTTGGCCTCATAGATAAATGGCTTGGCGTAACATATATAAGCCTCCCCGGTGCGCGCCACTTCCTCGAATATCCGTTCGTTTTCCTCATTGGGATACAGCCGGAAATGGTTCTTGCCAGGGAAAAAATCCACATCTTTTCCATCCGCCTCGGCGTAGGCCTTGTTCACCTTGATGAAGTTCATCTCTTTATCCAGCAGAGCCAGCTTCATATGGGTGGTGGAGAATAGACGCTCGAACAGAGCCTCGCTGTCCCGCACCGCTTTCTCCGCCGCCAGACGCCTGGAATCCGCCCGGCTGGCCTCCAGCATGCTGGCGCAAGTGGTGATGAAGGGCTCCAGAAACTCTCTCATGCTATCGCTGTATCCCCCCGGCCGATTGGCAAGGCCGATTATTCCCACCAGATCCCCACCCCTTTTCAGCGGCACACCCATAAAGCTTTTCAGCGCAGGATGCCCATGGGGAAGGCCGGAAGATCTGGGGTCTTTGGCAGGATCTTCGCTGATCACATATTCCCCGGTGGTCAATACGGCGCCGTATAACGAATCCAGCTTCCGGAATTCCATGCCTGGCTCAAACCCGTTTTGCATAAATTTTTTGGCCTTCTTGTCCCCCGACATAATGGAAATAGCATGGGTCTTTATAAAAGGATTTCCGGCCTCGTCATAGTGCGCTTCACCTATGAATCCGAATTCGCTCCTGGACAGGGATATTATCCGATGGAGCAATTTCTCGAACATCAGCTCCGCCTTCTCGCCAAGGATGAAGCGCGTTTGCGCCTGGCTGATCGCCTCCAGTATCTCCTGGTTCTGACACAGTTCCTCTTCCGCTCTTATCTGCTCCGTAATCTCTCTGGATATCCGCAGCACCGCCGTCACCTCCCCCTCCGGGCCGCTGATTGGATTTAGAATGCTCTCCCACCATCGCTCGCTATCGCCTTTGCTCTGGGTCATGTATCGCACATGGGACACCTCGCCCCGGGCGGCTTTTTTAAGAGAACCCTCCATCAGTGGTCGAAACTCTGCCCCCAGCAAGTCCATGCAGGTCTTCCCTTTCACCTCCACTATACTGCCATATCCATTCAGTTCCAGACCTCGCTGATTCATGAACAGGAAATATCCGTTCACGTCCAGAAGACATATGCAGTCGTCGGAGCTTTCCACCAGCGCCCGGTAGCGCTCTTCGCTGTCGCGCAGCGCTTCCTCGGCTTTCTTTCTTTCCCTAAGATCGCGAAACACCCCGAGAATCACTTTCTTCCCGTTGATCATATATCGCTGCCCGGTAACCTCCACGGGCGCCGTGGTCCCGTCCGCCAGCATAATATTGTTTTCAACCGGGATTGTCGGGTCCACATCCTCCCCACGACTTTTGAACCGATCCCGAGCCAGCGCTCCTTCTTCCGGCAGATGGAGCCGGGACTGATGCATGCCGGCGAATTCCTTCCTCTGTCTTTTAAACAGCTTCTCCGCCGCCCGGTTTGCCTGCAACAGGATCCCGGTATCCGCCTCCGCCAGCAGCATGGCATCCGGTGAATTTTCAAACAACATCCGGAACCGCTCTTCGCTCTCCTGCATGGCCTCCCGCGCCAGCTTGGTCTCCGTCACATCCCTCTTCACCGCCAACATCACTTCTCCATATTTTGCGTCCTGATATCGGGTGACGGTGGTATAGGTCCAAAAGGGAGTCCCATCCTTCTTGACGTTGAATATTTCGCCGCTCCATTCCCCCTTATTCTTCAAAGTTGTGGATATATGCGTGGCAATCTCCAAGGGCGTATGTTCCGTGGGCATATTTTGAATGGAGACATGTTTACCGATCATCTCTCCATGGTCGTAACCGAACATCTGCTCGAATTTCGGGTTGGTATGGACGATCACATCGTCCGACATACGGATCATCTGCACCCCTTCGGCGATGTTCTCCATGATCGCCGCCTGGGTCCGAAGCTCCGCCTCGGCCATTTTGCGCTCGGTGATATCCTGGAACACTGTCTGCGCCGCTGGCTTGCCTCCGAACTCCACCGGCGAAGACATCGACTCGACAGTTATCGATTTGCCATCCTTTCTTTTGAACTGGAACTCGGTTAGCGCCGCAGTCTCCCTTTTTTCATACACAAGAGACACACGTTTTCTTGCCCTTTGCTTTTCGGCGGCGTCAAGATAATCTATCGGATCCTTCCCGATAAATTCCTCGGCGCTCTTTCCTGCCAGAGCCGCCACCGCCGCGGGATTTATGTATTCGATCTTGAATTTGGAATGGACCACCACAGGGATCGGGGAATTCTCCGACAGCTGGCGATAGCGCCCCTCGCTCTCCTCCAGGGCGGACTCATAGCTGCGCTGGCGGGTAAGGTCGTGGATCCCCATCAAGATCGCCGCGGGCCTGCGGGTTTCGTCGCGCACCATCTTCACCATCACCTCGATGGGGCGGCCCGTGGGATTGGCCGGGTGATCCGGCTCCAGGGTGATCATGGCCTCCCGCTTTTCGTTCTGCGCGTCACATACCGGGCAATCCACCTCCGGAGCGTGATGAAGCATCTTCTGGATGTTCCTGCCAATCACCTTGTCGGGAGAAAGGCCGGTCATCATATAGAACGCGCTGTTGGCGTGAGTGACGTTAAGATCCATGTCCAGAAGGTATATGGCGTCCTCGAAGAAATCCATGGCATAGGCCCATTCCATCCGGGATTCCACCAGATCCTTCTCCATTTTCTTCCGCTCGGTGATGTCCAGAAATACCGTCTGCACCGCCCGCTGGCCCCCCAGTTCCACAGGAGAGCCCATGATCTGGGTGTCGATCAGTCCGCCATCCAGGCGACGCAGCTTCATATCAACAGGCGATGTCGCTTCCTGTTTATCGGAGATGTTTTCAATGCGGCTTTGCGCAAATTGCCTGAATTCATCGTCGACAAGATCCAGAGAGTTTTTCCCGATAAAGTCCTCCGGTGAACTCCCTCCCAGCGCCGCCACCGCCGCAGGGTTTATATAGATGATCTTGAGATTGGACTGGACGAATATGGGGATGGGAGAATATTCCACCAGGCGCCTGTATCGCTCCTCGCTCTCCTTGAGGGCCGCTTCGGTTTTTTTCGTTTCCGTGATGTCCTGCACCTGCCCCACGTAATACAGAGGTCGACCCTCCGGATCGGAAACCACAGTGGCCCCCACAATGCCCCAGAAAACCGAACCGTCCTTGCGGACATATCGCTTTTCCATGCTGTAGAAATCAACTTCCCCTGAAACCACTTGTCGCTGTTTCTCCTTGTTTGGCGCCACATCGTCCGGATGGGTGAGGTCCAAAGGTGTTTTACCGATCAACTCCTCTCTGGAATAGCCGAACATGCGGGCCAGGCCTTCGTTGACCTTGATAAACTTGAAGTCCAGATCGGTCAACCCCATCCCTATGTTGACCTGGTCGAAAAAGCTGCGCAGTCGGAATTCGCTTTCGCTCAGCGCCTTTTCCATTTCCAGTCTTTCCAGTTCGGTGGCCATCCGGCCCGAAAAAACCTGCATGGCCGCCTCCGCCAGATCCTGTTCCGCCAAAGGCTCCCGGCTCAGAATGGCCATAATCCCCAAAGGCTCGCCGGAACTGGAGAGCAGCGGCGCTCCCATATAGCTTTCGATCCCAATATCCGCCAGCAGAGTGTCTTTGGGAAAAAGCCGCGATACTCCTTCGGGGTATACACATGCCCCCTTGGTCAATACCTGTTCACAGGGCGAGCCTGCCAGGGAATAGGAAAACGGCTCCACATAAACGCCATTTTCATACACGGCGAATGCCTCCACAGTCTCCGGTTCCCCAGGTTTAATTCTGCCGATCAGGGCCACAGCCTCTCCAAAGCTCCGGCTCAGGTGGCGGGCCAGGTTCTGGAATAACTCATCACCGGTGAATTTGGACAGATCAAACGCCAGGGTTTTGTAGGCGTCCTCCATCCTGCGTCGTTCCTTCTCGGGGCCGGTTTCAAACATCGCCTCCCGCAGGATGCAAACCGCCCCGACTTTGGTATGGCTAAGCTCGATCAGGGTGGAGTAGTTGACCACCACGTTAAGCTGGGTTCCATCCCGCCTGGTGATTTGCTGGATATGGCCATCCAGCCGACTGGCCGCCATAGACTCCATCGCCATTGCCCAGCCCATGCCGGACAGAACCTCGGCCCAATCCGCCCCCACCAATTGCGCCCGGTCCAAGCCCAGCAAACGCTCCACCGCCGGATTGACCGAGGCCACCTTCCCCTTCTCATTGATAATGACAATGCCATCCCCGGCAAGATCCACCACTTTTTTCAATCTGCTGTCGAGCAGATCCCCACGGCGCTGGGCGATTTCCAGTTTATGGGAGGTGTTGTTCAGTTGGCGATAATATGAGCGAATGATGAATAGAAAGACAATGCTGGCTATCCCCAAACCGGCGATAAATTGCCAAAGACAAATATATTGAACGATTATTCCCATGTCCATGAGTCTTTAACCGCCCAACTTAATGGAGGATCCAGGAAGGCCACTACCCCAGCCATCTTCCCGAAGACAAGATTCCAGCGATGAAAATGAATATGGGCAAAAATCGACCCGTCCAAAAAACCACACCCCAGCGAACATTTCCACACCCCCTGTACGCCACTCACCGTGAACCTGAGCCTTCAGATAAGCAACTTGTTCCTATAGCATAGTGGTAACGCAAAACCGCCTTATTTTACATCATAATTGATTTGTTTTGGAACAGGCAAAATTAGCGTGACATCCCACCGACCGTGGCATTTCTAAAACAGACAGCGCAAAGCATTCCTGAAGAAGGCCTCACCATGCGCAAGCGACGAATTGCGCCCAAGGATCAAACACGGGCGCCCATTTTCCGCAATGCGTTGATTCTGGCCTCGGTGGGAGGATGGGTGGCGAACATGGCCCCGGAACTCATGGAAAAGCTCTTCAGAGGATTGATAATATACATATGCTGGGTGGCCCGGTTGGCCCCATTCAGAGGTTCAGGATCCAAGGCTATCTTGGCCAGGGCCGAGGCCAACCCCTCCGGATTGCGGGTGAACTGGACGGCGGTGGCGTCCGCCAGCAGCTCGCGTTTGCGAGAGACAGCCATCTGCAGAAGATATGCGCTGAAGGGGGCCAGCACAGCCAGCAGGATCGCCAGGATCAGCAGAATCGGATGACCACCCCTTGGCCCGCCGCGCCCCCGCAAGAACGCGTCGCTTATCATGGCGATGGCCCCTGCCAGCACCGCCGCCAGCATGGCGTATCGGATATCGTAATTGCCAATGTGGGCCATCTCATGGGCTATCACCCCCTGCAGCTCATCCCGGTCCAGCTTGTCCAGCAGGCCCCGAGTCACCGCCACGGCGGAGCGTTCCGGATCCCGCCCCGTGGCAAAGGCGTTGGGCGCCGCCGATTCCATGATATACACCTCCGGCATAGGGAGGCCGGAGGCGATCCTCATCTCCTCCACCACGTTATACAGCATCGGCTCCTGGTCATGATCCACCCTTGTTGCGCCGCTCATCCATATGATCATGCTCGCCCCCTGGGCCCATGACCACCAGCCCAGGAAAAACGCGATGACAAAAGCCACACCCACCCCGATGTCAGGCGCCCCGTAGGTTCCCCCGATGGCCGCTCCCAGAAGGGCAAGTATGGCCGTCATGGCGAACAGCATCATGTAGGATTTTCGTATGTTCATCTCTTTTTCCGCGTAGAAGGTGGAGCGCTCCACAGGACCGGCGGGCAAGGGCGCCGTTCTGGACCCCGTATCGCCTCCAAAAGCTGCCATGGCCCCCGGAGGAACATCGGCCGCGACCTTTGCCGCGGGCGTCCGGGCTGTCGGCGGTGTGGGAGCGGAACCGATGGAGGGGGGCGCAGGCATGGCTCTGGCAGAGAAATCTTTTGGAGTCGGCAAAGGAGGCGGTGGAGATTCCGCGCTTTCTCCATGAACCGGCGCCATGGATGAGGGAGTGGGGATGGGGCGCGCAGTTCCTTTTTCCACCATAATATCCCCGCACAAGGCGCACTGCACCGCGCGGGATCGGTTCATGAACCCGCAATTGGGGCATGGAACCCTGGGTCTGTTTGTCAGGCTCATTTCTTCTGGCGGGAACAGGATCCTTTATCGCAGATCCACCTTCACCGGCGCCCGTTCCACCTCCGGGATAGAGAAGAACTCCTCCTGCTTGAAGCCGAACATGTTGGCGACGATGTTTGATGGAAACATTTCGCACTTGGTGTTCAGCTCCATGACCGAGTCGTTATAAAACTGCCGGGAAAAGGAGATCCTGTTCTCGGTGGAGGTCAACTCCTCCTGCAGCTTCATCACGTTCTGGTTCGCTTTAAGATCCGGGTAGTTTTCCGAAAGAGCGAAAAGGCTTTTCAGAGCCTCGGTGAGCATCCCCTCTTTCTGGGCCCGGTCAGAGATGTTTGTGGCCTTCATCGCCTCGCCACGAGCCTGGATCACCTTCTGCAGCGTCTCCTGCTCATAGCTCATGTAGTCCTTCACCACCTCCACCAGGTTCGGGATCAGGTCATACCTTCTTTTAAGCTGCACATCGATCTGGCTCCATGCGTTTTTCACCTGCTGGCGCAATTTGACCAGGCTGTTGTACATGCCCACCACGAACAACACGGTCAGCACAAGAACACCAAGAATTATCAATCCGGTCACTTCAATCCCTCCTTGATATGATTTATCCCAAATTTTTCAGAGCCCACAGGGTGGGGCCCAGCCAAACCTGTATCGCGAAAACCAGCACATGCGCCCCGGCCATGATGTACCCCGCCAGCGCCGCGGGCGTGCGGGAGCGCTCCAGCCCCACCGTGGTCCAGTATACTCCCCCGGCGAAGGAAAAGCCCGCCACGGAGAGCGGATTCATGTCCATGTAAAATGGGTAGGCGGTCGCCACGTCATTCATGGCGGCATAGGCGCGCAACCCTTCCCTAAGGTACCATCCAAGACCCAGCAGATAGAATCCCAGGGAAAGATATTTATACGCCCCCGGGTGAAAAGCCTTCGGATCCCCCGGCCCGCCCCCTTCCGCGCCGAAAAGGCTCATCGCCCCCTCCCTTTGCCCAGCAGCTCGGCCACCACTCCCATGGCCGTGTCCACCACATGATCCGCCTGTTTTTCGTTGGTGGAGTACCCGCTGTCCCTGGTGGTATATTGCCGCACCACCAGATAGCGTATTGCACCATCCGCCCCCTTCTGGAAAACTATTTTGGACACTGAACCGGGATTGTAATCTTTCATCGGTCTGAAGGTGTCCTTGGCCAGAACCACGCAATAAAGATATGGCTGGTTCATGTTGAAAGTTATCTGGGCCTGGACGCCTATGAAATCCTCCGGAGCCCCTTCAAAAGTGATGAACAGCTTGATATCCTCCGGCGTCACCAAATCCTTGTCCCCCTCGTCCAGCAGCAACATTGGCCGCGCCACCGGCCCAAGGGCGCTCCATTTCTCCACCACCCTATCCCGCTGCCGGATGAACATATCCTTTTTGGACATTATGACAGCAGGCTCCCAGGTCATGGCGTTGGTGGTCCAGAACACAGTGATCAACAGAGAGCCTTGCAGGAATATGATCGTGAACATGTTTTCGGTGAACAGGTATTCCGGAATGATGGCAAGATCCAGAACCGCGCAGAAGAGCCCAAAGGCCAGCATCGTCAGGAGCCCCCCACCCGTCATTCCATCCATGAAGCTGCCAGGCGCCAACTGGCCTTGCTGCACTTTTCGCTCTATCTTGCGCAGATCCTTGGCCGTCCCCACCACCCAGCGGTCATTGCTGGTGTCTGGCGTCTTCCTGCTGTTGGACACACCATGGGCCGTGATAAATACCAGCCCCAGCACAAACACCCCCGCGCCCACCGCCCAATGATACCTGAACATGAGGGACGCTCCCCCGGTGACCAGAAGGATGAAGATAACCAGCCGCAGGTATATGTTCATCCCAGGCCATATGTAGAACCGCAATGCGCCCCGCCGAACCTCATGGGAGAGGGATATATTAGCCATTCCACGCCTCCCGCTCCAACTCGCCATACCCCACCGCGTCCCAATACAGGGGGCATGCGCAGGCGCAGGCGTCGAAATCATCACATTCCTTGCATCGCGGCGGGGCATAATCCTTGTTACCCCAGAACCTGGCCCGGGGCCCGTTCCATATCGTCTCGAATTCATTCTCCAGAAGATTCCCCACATCCTCGCCAAAGCTGGAACATGGGAGCACTCCCCCGTCCGGCGCCACGCTCAACAACCCGTCGCACGCCGCGCAGGACTTGTTTCCCAATCCCGCCGCGATTGGATTGTATATACACAGCGGCGTGGGGGAATACCACATGAACTCTACCCCGGCCCTGCGGCTCTTCTTGCGAACCGCCTCGATCATTGGGCCCACCTCGTCATAGCGAATCCATATATCCTCGCGCAAAGCGCCTGTTCCAGTGGGGATAAGCTGGTTCATGGAGAACCGTGCCACCCCCAGGCCTTTGACGAAATCCACATAATCGAGAAGCCGGTCATGATTGGGTTTGGCGATCGTCAGATGTGTATGTACATGAATCCCAGCCCCCCTGAGCGCGGCCAACCCCCTCAGAGAGGCGGAAAACGACCCGGGCTGGCGAGTCATGGCTTCATGGGTGGCGGCGTCCGGCCCCTCGACGGAGACCTGGGCGCTCATAAGCCCGGCGTCTTTTAGCGCCAGCGCCTTTCGCTCGTTGATAGCTGCGGCGTTGGTAATGAGGTTCGTCCGCAGACCCAGCCGGGCCGCATAACGAATCATATCCGGCAAATCCTCCCGCAATGTCGGCTCTCCGCCGGTGAAGCTCACCGTGGGCGCCTTGGCTTTATGGCGGATGATATCCAGAACTTTCCTGATCTGCGCCAGGGTCATCTCCCCCTTTTCTGGCGCCTTGACGCAGGAACAACCGGCATAGCAGAATACGCAATCCAGGTTACAGCGATATGTCACCGCGACCTCGCTGAGCACCGGCAGGGTGTTGTGGGGCCGGGCATAGCGCTGGATATCCACCCCGGCGCCGGGATTGGATTCACACAGCCTCCCCTGGCACAAGGCGTTTAGGCCCATGAAAAAATCATTCACCTGGCGGCATTTTTCCGCGTCATCTTCGATCCCCGGCAGCGCCTGGGCCACCTTGGCTCCGGCCAAAAGCGGCTTTAGGACCGTCAATCCCATTTCATTTAGCTTGAACGACTTGTTCGGCGCCACGATAAGCAGCCGGTCCTCCTCCCGCAGGAACATGGCGCCCCCCGCCCGGGTCATGAAATCGTCAACCCATGCAAGATCCATCAGTGGGCCCCTCCCGATACGCATGCCGAATGACAGGCCGAATGGCACGCCGAATGGCAAGCGGAATGACACGCGGAGTGGCAGGCCGAATGACACGCCGAGTGGCAGGCGTTTATGGCGCCCACGGCGTCCACGTTCTGGAAACATCCTGTGTAACAAGCGTCGGACTTCATGAAGTCGTAATAGTTAGTGGAGAGCGCCTCCCCCACTTCGGTGGCCTCCAGCCCCTTTTCGAAATCGTTATACTCGCGATAATCCCGGGTGCCGTCATAATAATGGCGGTTGTAGTGGCGATAGTAGTTATTGCTGCGCCACT